>NZ_JCACCM010000040.1:0-56444 GCF_059501405.1 Myxacorys sp. | reverse complement strand
CCTTTTTACTCTTTTTCTTCTTGCTATTGCTATCAATTTGGACATTCACTTGGCTCAAAGCTTCTTTTGCCTTGCTACGCAGCGTATCCAAACTGCAACCCGCGATCTCCACTAACTTAATATCACTTTTGAGGACTTCAAGGGAATAAGAGAGTTTATCCACTTCTTCTTGTCGCTTTCCTTGCAAAGCCAACCAGGAGTCATACGTGTCGTTAACGACTAATCTTGTTGAGACAAAGGCCCGCTCAGGCATTGCTTTAAATTGTGGATGCTTTTCAAACGATCGCCATAGGCTTTTCAATTCATTAGCATCCACCACTTCATTACTCTGCCAAATGTTGAAGTGGGAGTGTTGAGCTACTTTGAGATTTAACTGATTGATCAGTGGAGTGTGCTGCTGCGTCATCAGTTCCCAGTAGTATTGCCGAACTTCCTCCTTGGTTTTAGGTGTTTCCCCTAACGCATCTAAACGGAAAAGAAATGTGATTTCACTCATAATGCGTGCCTCGTTTCCCCTAAATCGGTCTGAAATCTAATGGTCAGGCTCTTTCTGGTCAAAGAGAAATTTGGCATTTCTAGTGATCCAGGACGCTAAAATCTCATTAAAGTATTTATAGTACAATAATACTAATTTGTGTATTTCTTTTAGCTTGATTTGCTAAATGCCAGCACTGCTGAATCAGCGGAAATTAACAACCTCGCTAAAAGTCACTGCTATATTTTTTGCCAACATATAATAATTTCAGTTTGTCAAAGTGACAAGCAGATTGACAATGGCTATTGCTCCCCAGACCCCGGCTCATAGACACTGGACAGCGTTAGAAGCGTACCTCCAGCCGCTAGAAGATGACAAAATGGAACTCGATGAGTTTCTGAAACACTGGGATGTGACAAGAGAAGAGATAGCCTACATCTGCGACTGTTCACTCACAACAGTCAATCACTGGTTCTCCCAGGGAGAACATCGTAGGTTTCCTTCTGAAAAGCACAAGCAGAAGCTTGCGCTAGCCCACCATATCTGGGCAACGATCGAGACAGAGCCAAAATACCTTCAGACACTTCGGGAGATGTACATCAAAAAACATCGACAAAGGTAAAAAAATATACTTGCCAAATGACAAGATTTTCTTGCCAGGCTAAATTTTTCTTCCTACTGTACAGTGCTAAATAAAAGGGGCTCTTCCCAGGTTTTGATACTGGTGGCGAAACATTGCTTAAATTGCCAACGGACACTATCAGCTTCACGAATTGAGGCATGCGGGTTGCGGTTGTGTGACTCCAGATAGCCAGCTGAAGATTCGCTTAAAGCAGATTGCTGTCACCGTCATCAGATGTTGCAGGTGGGTTTTGGCTAAACCGATATGGAGCACGCTGTAACTACATGAGTACGGATGCCTTGGGAGAGCGTTCCTTCAATCCCAACACAACGAGCACACTCCGCTTTATATCCAACAACATAACGAGTACACTCCGCTTTATATCCAATCGCGCCAAGTGAGTCAGTGTGAAGTTCGTCTGACTACTCAGCAGACATTGGCAGTAGTTCAGTTTGGTGAACGTCATTGAAGATAACTATGTTTATGCGCAATCTACGTGCGGATCACTAAACTGTACCAATGATTTCCCTGCTTGACCAGACTCTATCGCTAGTGCCTCTGCGTAAGTTCTGCGTCATTTATAGTTGTCTTTTGCGATCGCTGATTTGAGAGCAGGATTTATAGCTGTCGTCCCGCCGAGATGCCTGTCATTTGACACTCAAGAATGGCTAAACATCAAAAATCGTTAGCATCTTCTCAAGAGCCTTTAAAGCATTATTTCTTTGATTAATACGATTCAACTTATGATCAGTCATTGTTGTTAGTGACAGGCGTAGTCCTCATGTAGTAGCCAGCTGTTGAAGTGCTTGCAAAAACTCTTGCTCTGGCTCAAAGATCTGGATGGTGAACCGGTTGTCAAGGTCACACAGGTCTCTCAGAGCTTTTTGGGTATTATCATCAAATTCTGTGGGTTGAACAAAGCGATCACCCAAAACTGCTCGTAATCGTTCCGCATCATTGTAGAAGTACTCCTGCAACAGTGGGACAACACGGCGGTACCAGGCAAAATGTAATTCCGTTACATTCTTGACGTTAATAAAATAGCTGTGCCCAATCTGATAATCACGCCCTAGAAGGGCAGTAATACATTGGTTAAGACGAGCCAGTAACGCACTCAAACTAATGCCCTCAACTGTACCTAATAGAGATGGGTCAGGCAGTAATTCAACAAATGTGAAACGTCGTCTTAACGCGATATCTAACAGCGAGATCGAACGATCTGCCGTGTTCATCGTACCTAGAATGTACAGATTTTCTGGAACACTGAACTCTTCTTGGGAGTAAGGCAATCGAACTGTAATTTCACTGTCTTCACCCAGTCGTTTGTCGTCTTCGATTAAGGTGATCAGTTCCCCAAACACTTTGGCAATATTGGCACGGTTAATTTCGTCAATGATGATCAGATAACGATGTTCCGGGTCATTCTGAGCTTGACGGCAAATTCCCTTGAAAACACCATCAACAACCTGGTACTGAATCTGCCCGTCCACGATTACTGGTTTCAATCCTTCCACAAACTCCTCATAAGCGAAAGATTGGTGAAACGTGACAAACCTCAAGTAGTCCGAAATGACGCGCTTTCGGGCATCAGGTTGCCGCAAGTCATCCAATTCATCTGCCAGATTGACCTCAATGTACCCTTCCCCTTCTTCTGTCAGGCACCATTCACCCTGTTGATTCTTCTCAAACAAGTAAGGCGGCTGACGATTTTTATATTTAACTGTTTCCACATTGGGATGAGTATGAATCTGAAGCATCGCCCAAATCTGGTTATTGAGCTTTTGAGTTTTAGTTAATGTCCAGTACTCTTGAATTAACGAGTTATCAGCCAGTTCAGGAACTTTGAAATATTTCTGTGGGCGCTTTAGGTACATGGCAAGCGCGATCACATCATGCCATCTGAGAGGTTGCAGAATTTCCCGGCGTTGCTGCTCTGGTGCTAGGGGAGTGCTCAATTGCTCACCTAAGAAGAAGGAGGCAAATTTATTGACAGCATAGGTCTTGCCTGTACCGGGAGGACCATACAAAATCAAATTCCGTGTTTCCTCTGCAAGGGTTGCGAGTTGAACAATTTCCTCAGGCAATTGAACAAGGTCTGAATTTTCGGCTTCAGGCTGCGGTTTGAGCGAGCGATCTCCTGGGGGAATGGCTGAATAAAGAAAAGCCATCATCTGCAAAGTATCCATCCCCTCAAATTCTGGCTGGTTTTTTAGGAAATCTAGGAGTTGTTGGTTTTTGGTATGCAAGCCACCTGCTGGCTGCTGTCCAAAAAAATTCAGGAAATGAGCGAGATGATAGGGGTTTGAGATAGGCAAGAATTTGTCGGGGAAGTATAGATAGAGTGGTTTGGCTCGTAATCCATTCCGGTTAGGTCCAAGTTGGCTACTACCAATTGGCTCCAACTGGTCAAACTGTTCTGAGGCTGCTACCTCAATCAGTGACACAAGACCTGCTCTAATGCGGGTGAACGCTTCATTCGGGTCACTGCACTGAAATGCTTTGTTCCATTTCCATTGCTGATCGCCTTTGCTCCACCAAATTCCCCACTTGCTTGAACTTCCACCAGCCACGCTACCCAAGCGGTGTGTTTTAAATTCTACCCAATAGCAAAAACTGTCAGGCTTGCCGACCGCGTATTCTTCTAGGGTCAGGCTTGGTAGTTGCTCTCTAGGAAATCGCTGCACGAAGGCTTGGCGTAGCTGTTGGAGGTCAGATGATGCCTGTTTGGGATTCCTGCTTAACCATGAGGTTAGTTCAGCACGCCAATTTTGGGTTGGGCTATTCATACGCTCCTTCCAGTATTTCTCGTAACTCCGCCTGCAAGGCTCCTCTAGTCTCAGATTTTGATAGATCCTGTAACAGGTTTACTGTCACGGCCCAAATCTCCTGGTTACTTCCCTCCAGCTTAAAGTGTGCCCTCTGAGGTGCTGATAACTCCATGGTTTGGGGATAAAGTAGAATGACTCGTGGACAAGTGTACTGATGAGCATAGGCATACATCTGGTAGAAATCAGATTCAGCAACACCCAACTTGCGGTCTCCCTCGTTGAGGTGCTTGTATTTAATATCCATTACTATCGGGAACTGGTCGTTGACTTGAAAAACCAGGTCAGGCTTTAATCGGAACACTCGCTGTCCTTCACGGTTTGCCAGGTACTGTACTGCCCTCTGACCTTGTGGGAGCAATTCACAATGGTTGAGCAATGGCGGCAGAACCTCATGGCGATGACGTTGAATAAAACTAACAATAAATCGCTCAAATAGTTGGTTCATATCGAATACGAACGAAAATGTTGTAATGTCGCTAGCAGACAGTTGCAATCCAAGACGCTCCAAAAACAACTGGGCTAAATTGAGCAATGGTTCATATTGTTTGTTCAGACGCGATAGCTGAACCTGTTTTGCCATATCAGCTGTAACGACGGGTAGAAGCGTTACCTCATCCATCCAATATCTCAATTCCGTCAAGTTTTGACGATTACTGCTGTCACGGGTCAGTTGCCACAATCTTTCAACGACATACCGGAAAATGCGATTAAGCGGATTGTCTATCGTAAATTCGTCATAGGTGACCGTAAATAAGTGCTTTTGCTCAGGTCGCCTTAACTGTGTCGCAATCTGCCATTTGCCTTTCAGTACTGGAAGTACCGCATCAATGGGCTGATAACTACGATGGGTAGCTTTCTGCCACTCATGTTTTAGATGAGAAGCAAATAGGTAGATAAGTACTTCAAACCAGTTCTGCGAGCGCTGAAGTGCAGCGAGGTTAGCTTCTCGAATTCCTAAGTATCTTGCATAATCCAGCATCAATAGCAGGTTGCGCGCTGCTTCCTGCTGGCTCTGCTCACGGTTTTGAGATCGATAAACTTTGGGAAGAATTTGAATCGTCCGTCGTCCCAAGCGCACTACTCCGACATATTGTCTTGCCTGAAATTGAAGTTGCCCCTTCCTAACGACTGGTTTGAGAATTTCAATTCCAGTCACCCTAGACAGTTGCTCAAGGCATTTCAGCTCGTATCCATCTGAAATTTCTGTTGATTCGTGCTCAAAAAGAGTGACGAGTTCAGTTTGGGGCGTTCCTTGCCAAAGCATATAGAACCTCAGGAGACTACTGCGTTGGGGGATTCACCACCTTTGATGCCTTTCAGAAAGCGGCTAGGTTGTCCATTCCAGCATAGGTACACAACATCTCGTGCACGAGTGATACTGACATAGAGTAAATGCTGTTCTTGCTCTAGCGCCTCTTTACGAGCCTGAAGGTCATTTTCCTCCGCAATATGAGGAGAGGGAATTACATCATCAGAGAGGTGAACGACGAAAATGATCTTGAATTCAAGCCCTTTTGCTCGATGCATACTTCCGGTATTCACTGCATCAGCTACTGCATCAGGTTCTTGATCATCAAGCCGGATGCAGGCAATCTTCTGTTTTTTCAAAGATTTCTCAATTGATTTGAGGAGATTTTTAGTCCGGCTAAAAACTCCAATTTCATTTGGCAGTATTCCTTGTTGAATTAACCGAAAAATCTCTTCAGCCACAAATTCTGCCTGCTGATTTGCATTGGCAAAAGGTTTCAAAACTGGTTCCGGACCGTTCAGTAAACTGATTGTATCTGAACGCTGCTCAGTGCCACCGTCAAGATCATCTTGCTCCCCGTCCAGTAGTTGGTCAGCAAACTGGCGAATCTGTTCAGTAGTCCGATAATTGATTTTCAAGACATGAGAGCGTCCTTGAACATTGATCCCTAATGATTTGAGGCTGAGCCGCCCTTGATAGATGCGCTGTCCACCGTCCCCAACTAACATTAAACTGCCAAGGCGCTTGCCTGCTAAGGCAGCCAAAAACTTGAGCTCTTGTGGTTTGAGATCCTGAGTCTCGTCCACAATTACCGTGTCAAAGGGACTTCTGACTTGTCCAGATGTTATCAAGTCACCAGCATGTCGGTACAGCCCAGACCAATCTGTTTTGTTCTGAGATTGTAATTGGAAGAGAACCGATTCAAAAATTTGCCAAACTTGCTTGCGCCCTTTAGCACTTAGGGGTTGTCCACGCCCTACACGATTAGCCGATCGGTATGCTTCCCAAGTTGCGATTCCCTGAGTTTGGATTACAAACTTCCATTCCAGCCAAACAGCAGAGACATTAAGAGGACAAGCAGGAGAAAAGTTTTGTGCGATTAGCAATTGAATCTCTTCATCACTAGTGATGGAGAGGGACTTGTTTCCTTCTTTCAGGATACGTCCTGCTTGGCTGGCAACGGTGCCAACTGTGATGTTTGTCAACTCGTCAGAACTACACAGCAACTTCAGGTTACGGTTGATATTGTCGCAAAGGGTTTTGACGAAGCTCGTCACAAGTACTTTTTTGCCCTGCTGCGCCAGATGTTTGGCTCGATGCATCGCAACTACGGTTTTCCCTGTACCTGCGGAACCTGTCACCTTAACGGGACCCTTGTAGGAACTGGTAACCAATTTGCGTTGTGACGGATGTAGAAAGCCAATCCAGGTTGCCAGGGGAGCTGCCAAAATTTTGGCAATATCATCACTGCTCTTGACGACAATAAAACGCCGTTGAGTGTCTTCATTTTCAAAGATTGGTTTCTCAGGAGATGGTGGCAGTGGAGGAGTGACAAGTTCACCACCTGCTAATCGTAAGAACCGTTCTGCGACCTCTTCTGGTAGTTTTTCGAGGATACTCAATAAGTCATCCTCAGTGACCAGCTTACGAATAACTGCTACCCAGGTTGGGGGTAAGCCTAAGCTCAAAAGGTAGTCGTCATTATGGGTATCAAACAGACCGAATTGGTTTTGAGGTTTCTCAGCAAATTGCTGCTCGATCGTTTCCGTAAACTCAATAATTTGGAGGGCACCTGTTTTAGCATTTTGCTCAACTCGGCGCACTTGTGCCCAAGCATAGGCATTGTCATGCTGCCCGGCATAGAGCAGCGCCCAAGTATCACTTTCTTTGTAGATGATAGCGCGTAGGCCTTGAGTAATACGGGCAGACCAGAGGTTGTCATCCTTTACTTTCGTGACCCTTTCCAGGCTAATGCTGGGGTGAGCCGGATTGCTATAGAACTTGTCGATAAAATCGGTTACTCGCTTGGTGTCATTTGCATTTAGCTTTGACAGGGAACTCATCAAGGATTTTCCGAGTAAAACGATCATCAGATTCCCTCCTGTAATGCGCTTAGAATCTGATCGACAACATCTGGATGATTCGGATCTACAGCAATCGAAGAACGGTTTTGCTTTTGCAGCGCTTGCTGGAGTTGGAAAGCATCACTTCGGGTTTGATCAATAATCAAGAGAATACGATTCTCTTGCGGAGACGCTTCGCGATCGCCTCGGAACACTTGAGCAATACAGGTTCCTATCACCTGCCCCTCGTCGTCAATATCAAGACCTTCATCAATCTCAATCCCTTCTGCAGCAGCCAGTGTTTTTAGAATCGATAACCAGATTGGTTCAAACAAACTCCAGTCGACTTCAACAGGTGATTCATCAAACTTGTTAGTTTGAGCAAGGGTAGTTGGTGTTTCAAGCCAGGTTGGGTTGTCTCGAATATCTTTCGCTTTCGCTTTACCGACCAGTATCTTGCCAATACGGTAGAAGTACTTTGCCATCGCCTGAGGATCATCCAGATTCCCAACTGGAATCTCAATCACCTCGTAATCAGAATTACGCAGTTCTTCCCGAATCGCGCGATCGCGCTGCGCTGTGTCTGGGTTGCCGTGTAAGTGCTTGCTCATCCCGTCCAAATAAACGCAAATACCTTCCAGATCTTCATTTGGATCTTCAAAGAAGAAATCAGGTTTAGTCGTGCCTAATGGCTTACCCAAATCAATCGGTTTTTGGGGTGTTGGTTCTGAAAACCCAGCTCGTTTGAGCATTTCATAGAGCCGAGATTCAGCCTGATTAACGGGCTGTGCTCCTGCCTTGGACCCTGCTTTCGGGAGTTTGGCAGGAACCGCATGACTTTGGGACAGAATGTCGCCCCAATTCTGCAACTTCTCCAACGCTGTATGGCGATTGAGATAGCGGTGATAGTAGGCATTGCGGAAGGTGAATAAGCAGTCGATACACGCGGTATTGCACTGTGAAGGACAATGCCAAACGACTTCTAGAGCGGCTGAGATCACCGTTGTCCAACGGACTAATAACTGTTCCAGTAAGCCAGAACCACCTGGCATAGGATCGTAGAGCAGAACATCTGCTCTCTCGGTGCCAGGCTGGGCGATCGTCAGAATCTGGAGGTCTTCTAACTCCATATCCAACACATTGGCGGCACCGTGCCGAATAGCTTCCATGGCGCTGTAAGCAACTTGGCGATTCTCGCAATCCTGAATCGACAGGGCATCGGCAACAATATTGGCGTAGAAGCCCACAGGTTCGACGGGTTTACCGCAGCGCTGAATATGGTCTGTCACAAATAGGTCTCGATCGCGTTGGGAGGTGAAAGGCGATCGGCTTTGCCCACAGACCGAGCAAACGGTGTAGCCAAGGATACCGCCTCGAACGAGACTGGTAGTCCCAATATTGACCATTCTTAGATGGACGTTACGGCGCAGTGCAACAGTGTGACTGCCCCAGGTGTATGCCAGTCCTCCATCGTGACGGTCTTGTTCGTAGCCTAACAACGTCACGGGCATCTGAAAACGGTTGTCTTCCTCATCAGAAATGTTGGATTGGTGGGGTAAGTCTACATCACAAATTGCTAAGGCTTTCAGGCTTGAAGCCAATAGCCCCGTACTGGTGCCCGCAGTTCCCATTTCTCGAATGGCTTCATTAGCAATATCCACCTGAAAGCGGAGGGGTTCTTCCGGTTCTAGATGGAAGAATCGAGGGACAAAGCGGTGCCCGTTGGCGTAGATCAGGTTACCGGGAACGTACTCGCGTAGTGCCATGCCAGCTGGACGTGGTAAGTCAAAATCGGGCAACCAACCTGCACTTCGAGGGGTTTGAGCTGTGCCTTTGATCGAGCCAACGTCTAATCCGTAACCTGGAAGAAAACCCTCAGCCGCTAAGGCACTGTAGGTATTTGTGTCATCAAACCCTTCTGTATCCTGCCTTCTCTTGTGCTGAATCCCTTTGAGTCGCTTGATCAGGCGATCGCACCGTTGAAAGAGGGCATCTTCATCCGGGTCAAGTGTTCCTTTCTGAACCCGCAACTCATTCAGCCGACGCATTTGGTCTAGTGCCCATTGCAGTCTGCGCCAGAGCCGCTGGATCACCATAGCCAGTTGGTCGCCCATTTGTTCGATATGAGAGCGCAATTCCTTCTCACTCACAGCAATTCGGTCTTCTTTGGGCCAGCTTTCTGCAAATGTGGTTTTTACATGACCTAGAATTATGGCTTCATGCTTCTGAATTAAGTTGGTTAGGCTACTGACATCCAACGGGGCAGTTCGTAGAACGCCTGAGTCGCTGAACAGATAGTGTTTGACTTGGCTGGAGAAGCAGCTTTCCAGAACTTTGGAAATTTCCTGCTGTTCGCCAAGGGTTAAAGAACTGGTAGGACGAGCAAGCTGATAGAGAACTGTAAGAATGGCTGCATGGACGTGCTTACCAACCATTAAGGTGTTGCGCAGATTTAATCGAGGAGGGGAGATCTGCCCCTGTAAAAGCCGCATGGGGTCATTGAAGTAGGCGCGATCGTGGCTGGCGGGTCGGGCGTAGGCAAAGTTGACAGCCATGCGATGTCGCCGCCCAGCACGTCCTGCCCGTTGCCAGTAGTTAGCAGGAAGGGGTGGAATGTTCCGCATCAGCACAGCATCGAGAGAGCCAATGTCAACGCCCATCTCTAAAGTCGGAGTACAGACGAGGGTATTGAGCAGTTTGCTGTTGCCTTTGAAGAGCCGTTCAATCACTTCGCGATCATTCGTCGGCACCTGAGCCGAATGTTCTCTAGGACGCAACATCTCGAATTGCTCATCCAGCACCCGCAGGTCGTAATCATCGGCACTCTCCGGTTCATATTGAATAGTGCCTTGGCACCGCCAGGTCATACAGGCGGCGTGAGGTGTGAGGCGAGGATGGGGACGACGACAAATAGTGCAGCGGTGCACGCCTTGATGGGGAGCAATCTTCAGCTTGTCAGAGTCAATTTGATAAGCTCCATCACAGCCTGTAAGCGGCTTATTGGCACTATTCTGCAGAGTAACGGGGAGGAGAATCTTGAGGTCTTCCGTCAGACACTGCCACAGTTCGTCGAAGAATTCATCCATTTGCTCTTTGGGTATACCCCATCGTCGAGCCGCCTGACGAGCGGTGGTGTCTCCCTTATCGCTTAACCATTGCTGTATCCAACTGGTTGAGTTGCCGCCTTCTCTTGTTTTCTTGAGCCCTTTCGGCACCCCCTTCAAGATTGGCAGATAGCCACGTTGCACTTCGCGATCGCCTTCCCGCCAAATTTTGGAAAAAATCCTGCCTTGGGAGTCCAGCACAATGTTGTTGCGACGGGCAATATCCATGAGGGAAGCAACCCCATTCACCAACTCCTCAGCAGAGATCCCCAGCATTGGTGCCCAGTGCTGAATAAAGGGTAGGTCAGACGCAAGACCAGCATAGTTTAGTTGGATGCGTCCCCAGGGTTCCAGACCAATCCGCTGTTTTACGCCTGTTGTGATTTCGCGCAAAATCTGGATTCGCAGGAAATAGCGGCGTTCGTCTCCATGCTTTACCCCTTCTGCTTCCTTCGGGAAAGCGCGCCAGACCTCAGGAATCAGAGCACGGCTGAGTTCCTCGTCGGCATCCAGGAGATCATCCATGTGGGCAGCCAAGTCCCCGATCGAGATGGAGCCTTGCTTAATGCGGTCGTCCATCAATGCGCGGAGGCGGTAACGACGAGCATGATCTTGCATCCAGCCTGCCTGGAACGCAGCATCCTGGCGATTGTCAGCAAAGACCAAAAGCCGTCTGCGCTCGGCATAATGAAGCATGTTCTGTGCCAGCACATGCACGTCAGAAACCGTGGTGGCTCGAATTGGACGAGCAGGGTCACGGAAACGACCGAAGCTATATCGTCCTAATGATTGGCAGGCAATGCAGGAACTGAGAGCGCCAGGGTGATCTGCCTTCTGCCGAATAGCAAGTAGCGTGATGGGTTCTCCGTCTCGCCCACAGTGGGCACAGCGTTGTGTGGGAGTGGCATGGAGAGTGCCACAAGCACGGCAGAAGTAAATCGGAACAGTGGAGCGGGGATGAGTGCGGGGGGTCGCCGTTAGGGGCTGGGATTGTGAGCTATCGTCATCGTCATCGTCATCGTCATCGGTAATGAGGCGATCGCACAGCAGTAATCGTTTGCCCCGCAACTCTTCCGAAAGCGGTCGCCAGATGGTTTGCTTGCCCTGTGCCTGTCCTCCTTCAGGAGTTTTGCTTGTAAAGGTGAAGTCTTCGACAAAGTGTTCAAAGTAGTGCTGCCCGCAGGTTGTGCAGGTCAGGACAGGTAATCGGAACAAGTCGTCACTGGCTGCATCACTGCTGGCATCTTCAGCCGAGAGCCATAACCGGGGCCGAGGTTTGCCGTCAGGGAAGGTGACAACGGCTCCGCCTACTCCTCGCACAAAGGCATGAATGATTGGGCGCAGGAGGGGCCTTCCCTCTTTGCGGGAAGCAGCCCCTAAAGCCAGCCAGATCAGTAGTTCTTCTTCAGAGATGGGGCGACCAATCTGTTGTTTAAGTTGATGGATCAGATCGCTGAGATGACGGGGAGCATGGAGGGCGATCGCTAACTGAAAGATCAGTTCGTTGGCGGCGAGAGAATCGTAGAGGCTATCCTGCCAGCGATCAGGTTCAAGAGATTGACCCATCAATTGCTCGAATACCGTACAAACGGCAACCCCAGTTTCATCTTCAACGGCATTGAGAACCGCTTGTAGGTTGCTTGCTGTGTTTCCATTAAGGGCTGGTGGTAATTGGCGATCGCGGGGGGGGGCCCAGACTTCCTCCTCATACTTCTCTCCAACCAGTTCTACATTCGTCTTATCCACTCCAAAGAAGCGGGCAGCAAAGTCTCGTCCTGCTTCTCGCCCTTTATCAGGGTCGGCGATCGTGGCGGAGGTGGCAATGCATACTGTTTCGTCTGGCTTTTTGCCGCAGAAAGTGCGTAATCTGCGGATCAGGCAAGCTGTTTCTGCCCCGGTTGCTCCTGTGAAGGTATGGGCTTCGTCAAAAACCAAGAAGTTCAACTGCGCCTGGTTGAACATTTCCACGTCTTCTTGACGGGTCAGCAGCAGTTCCAGTTGTTTGACATTAGTGAGAAGAATTCGGGGTGGATGCTTCTGCATTTCCTCCCGAGAAACCCGTTCTTCGTGCGGATGGACGGCTTCAGGTCGTTTTTCCTGCTGCAGCTTCTCAACCGCTTTGAGGTAATCTGCCTTAGACGCTCCAGCTTTAAGCCGTTTACCGACAACCTGTCCAGTTTTTCTGGGAGTTTTGCCGACATACATGCCAAAGGAAATCCCTGTGCCTGCCAGCAATTCTCGGAGTCGCCCCAGTTGGTCTTCTGCCAGAGCATTCATCGGGTAAACGATGACGGCAACAATACCTTCAGGTGCGCCTTGGTCACGCAGCTTGAAGCATTGGCTGATGATGGGATAGAGAAAACATTCGGTTTTACCGGAGCCTGTACCTGTAGAGACTAGGGTGGTCTTGCCTGAATGGATGTGGCGGATGGCATCTTCCTGGTGCCCATACACGGTTGGGTGCTCTTTGGGAATTACTGCCTTCATCCCAGGATGAAAAATTCCCTCGGTAATGAGATCGTCTACTCTTGCGCCCTGTTTGAAGATGCGGCTGAGACTGATGTAGGGACCTTTGAGCAGAGGAGTGGCGCGGGTTTTCTCCAAGTTGAGGAGTGTCCGCATCTGCTCATAAAGGTTGCCATCCGCGAAGGGGTAGGCAGTGAGCTGGTATTTGAGGAAGTCGTCAACGACTTTCTCGGTGTAGACGATCGGGTTGAGCATGAGCAGGGGAAAGTTTAGGGCAAGATATACCTGTTACAGTTTTAACCGACAAATTTTTCATCTGTTTTGTCTAGCTAGGTTGGGGAACTTGTCAACCAAGCGAAAAACTAACTAGGTGTCATCAAAGCTTTCCATATAGCTATCGAAGAGTTCATCGATTTTGCGGGCATCATAGGCGATTGCTCCACGCTCGTCTCTAAAAGTGCGATTTGGGTCACCTTTGAAGGACAACCAGTTAAAGCTACCATTGGCTGCAAAATGGCTATCCGATATGAGAACTTTTGCGTGGGTATTACCTAATCGCTTAAACGTGAAATTCTTATATTTCTGAGCCAGCTTCTGAAGGTTTTTCTCTGCTTGAACATCCCATTCCCTTTTTTCAAGCTGGGTTTCACCTAGGCCATATCCAATATAAGTTCTGACGTTTCTTTGAAGGAGCTTCTCAAATTGCTGAAGGAATGACCTATTTACAACGGTAGCTCTAATCCAGGGAGAGACAATTAACAAACGCTCTTGACTTTCTTCAAGTGCTCGCTTCAGTAGGGGAGGATAATCATAAACCTCCAACCAATCCATCGGCACCTTTGCCAGCTTCTGTTCTAGTTCCTCAATTTTCTTCAATGCCTGATCAAGTTGTTCCTGCAGTTTGCTCTTTTGAGCATCAACTTCAGCAATCTCAAGTTGTTCTTGAAATGTGACTGCCTGAATACGTGCGGAAGAAACTTCCCTTTTCAGAGATTCGATCGCTTCCAGTGGTACTTCTTTTACATACTCTCTACCGAGCCATTCTTCGGCAAACTTCCTCGGCTCACTACCCTTAAGGGCTTCTAAGATACGAAGTTTTTTGACACCATTAACACGTGCAAATGCAGCTTCATAACCGCTGTCCAGACGACCATCCACAACAAATGCAACTTGTGGGTCATCTCCTGTTCTAGATTTATAGACAAGAGCTTGAGCTAAGAGGAAAAAACTGTCTCGCCTTTCGATCGCTTTAAGTGCTAATAAATCCCGTTCTTGCTCACGTTTAACTTTGCTTGCAATTTCAATTTTTCGAATTACCTCGTCTACATCGGTAATTTTAAGATCACCGAGTTCTGGCGGCTTGTATTTTGATGGTGGGATTTCTAAAATCCCTCGATCACGCAGGTCTCGTTTACGTAACAAACGAGATTCAAAACGCCCATACCATTTGACGTGCAGTAAAAGTCCGTCAAAGTTGACAGTGAATGTTCTTTCTTCAGGAACAATGTTTTTTGCTTCGCGTAGCGTGCTTTGGCCTCTTTTACTGAGAGTCCATTCCTGTAGTTGGCCTCCTTCAGGAACAATTAAGTCAATGTCCTCACTCATACGGAGGTTAATCATTGCGTCCCTAGTAATTAGAGGTTCCAGTCCAAGAAATTGTCCTATCTCAAGCTCAGATGCTAAACCTGAATTGATTGCCTTAAGAACAAATTCCTCAATCGGTGGTATCTTTTTCTTAACTTGTGTAATTGCTTGAACAGTAACTCGATAGATAGGTAAACCAACCTCACGGCAGCTTACCAGGTCGAAGCCCTCACGATTGTTGTACTGACGAGCTGTTTCATATAACTTCTCATCCAATTCGCTTAAGGAAAAATCCTCTAAAGTCATACTTCAGTCTCCTTAAGGCAGCAGCCATTTGAATGATGCTCAATATGATCGAGAACTCTGGCTAGGGGATTGCTAGGTGCTGTTAAGCAAAAATGATGATCTCCTACTATGACTAAGCCAATTTTGCCTCTCGATAAAGCGACATTAAGGCGTTCCTTTTTATTTAGAAAGCCTAATTCTCCTTTGGGATTAGAACGAGTTATGGAGTAGATGGCAATGTCAGCTTCTCGTCCCTGAAAGGCATCCACTGTATTGCATTCAATGTCTAATGACTGTAAATTTTCTAGTTCTGAATCAAGTCTTCGGTTAAGGAGCTTACGTTGAGCTGTATAACCTGTCAGAATAGCAACTTTACATTTTTCTACATTGTCTGATACTTCAATTGCAATCTGGTTTAGTTTCTTGAGAAATTGAAGGATGATTGAGACTTCACAAGCATTGTTATAGCTGGGACGAGTGTTTTGCTCAGTGCGGTTCGGCAAGGATGCTGTTGTCAACCAAGTGACGGACTTCGGCAAGATGCGACTCAGATTTTGGCTAATAGCTGGACCGCTGCTCTGAAGCCTGCCGTCGTAGAAGCACTGGCTAATCAGGTTGCCAATTGGCTCGACCATCCGATGTTGTATAGCCAAACTCTTACGTGAGGTTTCTGGTAGCGTACGCAAGAGCAAATCAAATAACGTTTCTTGCACATCATCTGGCTTTAAGTCATACTTGCTGAGAAATTGAGCACTGCTACTGGCTTCGTCTTGAAAGGGTGGAAGCTGATTAGAGTCGCCCACTAGTATCCATCTACGAGAACGAGAGATTGGAACCAGTACCTCGGTAGCTGTCGCTTTGGAAGCCTCATCAACAATGCATAGATCAAACTCAATATCCTGAACATCTTTAGGCATCCCGATACATGTTCCAGCAACAACTTGAACCCTCTTTAGGAGGGATGCGTTGAATTCACTGCTGCGACCAAACTGATCAAACCATTCAGCTTGAAGTTCCAGTAATTGTTGTAGTTTTTTAGCTTCTGGATTTCGTAGATCAATGAGTTGTTCTAGTCGAGTGTCTAACTCCTTGACAGTTAGTTTTAGAAATTTCTTGATATTTTTCCCACTTAAATTTTGTAACCGTTCTGCAACCAGTTCTTTTTCATCACGAACTTGTTTCAATTTTCTTTTGAAATCAGCAATTTCCTCATCGAGTTGACGAATTTGCTCTTCTAGCTCTTCTGGAAGCTCATATTTCGCTCGTTTCTGAGGATGTTCAGAACTGAAGGGAAAGAGGTTGTCTCGCTCTTGTTGACGGTGATTGAGTTCTTCCCTCAATAAATCCAATTTAAGTGTTATGCTTTTCAACTCCTGAAGCTGGGTAGCGAGTTGAACATCTTCAGCGGAGATACTATGTTGTGCAGCCCATGCTTCTAAAAAGGTTTGACTATTGGAGATCGCTTCCTGCCGCCACTGGTGCATTTGCTCCTCTACAAGTAGGGGCTTGACTACATCAGCAACTTTCTCGTGGCTGCCAATTCTTACAAGTTTTAGATGAGGATTTTGAGACCGGATTCTCTCTAAAGCATTGTCTAATGCAACGTGGGTTTGGGAGCTAAGGAGAATTCGAGCGTGAGGATTTTCTTCGAGGGTTTGCAGAATCACTTCTGTGATAAACCTTGTTTTACCAGTGCCTGGAGGTCCTTCAACGATCAGGAAATCTTCAGTTCCAAGAGCGGCTTGAACTGCCTCTGCTTGTGAAGGGTTGAGTTTTTGAAAGAAATGGGTAATTTCCTTTGATTTGGGAGGCTGAGTCTCGCTTGGGTTGATGAGCAGCGATCGCAAATTTGTTCTAACAGCACGATCGAAGCGAATGGCATCTAAAGCTGACTTTTGGCGATATAAAGCAATCTCTGCTGCGCGGGTATCGAAACGGAGTTCACCCTCGTCTGGAATTTGCTCAGGATTGCCATATTGAATGTAGAGAACTAGCTGTTCATCTGTGACCTCTTCAACATCTCCTCTAAGAATGCTAGAACCGTTCTCGCGAGTGATATGACGAGGCTGCCCAGTAATGTCTTCATCGGGCAGGGATGCTAATCGAAAATAGGCTCGGCTGCCGTCATACTCGACAGAGGTGTAGCGTAATGGAGTTTCTCGCTCTTTTTCCCAATCTGCTTTTGCCCTTAAAATATCGCTCCAAACTCTGAACAACCGCTGTTTTGCGGCTTCAGCCTTAACCTGTTTTTGGGTTGCCTCATAGTCTGCAACAGCAAACTTTAGATCTTGAATTACTTCAATGGCATCCGGCAGGTTGAGGGGCTTACTGAATTCAAACTGATAGTCTGGATTCCATGAACTTTCTCGTTTCCCTTCCAGTGCAGAATTCGGTAATGACTTCGCATTAATGATCAGCAGATGGGATTGATCCGTTGCAGCATGGTAAGAATATGCGGCTCCGAAGATGGAATAGTGCCCCTCTGAAAACTCTTCTTCTGGATTCGTTGCTTTTCTATTTTGGAAGGGAGTGATTCCACAAATTGTATTGAGGTCTTCTTGCAGAATCTTCTCAATCTCCGCCTGTGAAAGGTTCAGCTCATTCTGAAAATTGGTAATTGCTCTTTGAGAAAGCTTGAGATAACAGACACGCTTCTTGCTGGAATAAGCTTGCTGTCTCTGGTCTTGAACTGCCTGAAGCTGTGCCAGTAAGACTTCAGCGTTGCGTGGACGTTCCGCCGGATCCGTAGCGACTGCGGCTTCAATAATCTCTGAAATTTTCGGTGGAATATCTAATTGATCGAGTGCTTTGGGGATGCTGCTGTAGTCAGCCAAATCCACATTGGTCAGGCATCTTAAAACAATGACTCCGAAACCAAAAACATCACGAGTATAGGTATATGACCCATCATCGTATTCTGGTGGCGTGTAGGGACGGGAAGTAAATTCTGCCAGAGTAATGCTGGGCTGAAAGTAACTTTTAATTTTTGAGATACCGAAGTCAGCGAGTTTAATTTGATTGTTGCTGTCTACCAGGATGTTGCTGGGTTTAAGGTCTCGATGTATGTATCCTCGCTCGTGGGAAAATTCGAGGGCTTCTAGAATGGGTTTGCCAATGATTTCCCAAAAGTCGTCCCAGCCTTGAGGTGGGGATTCCTGAAGTAGCGCGGTCAGATTGCGCTCTACCCAGGGCATAACAAGGAAATAGTGCCCTATCCCTGGATCAATTCCTGAATCTAAAAGCTCCACAATTTTGGGATGAGTCAGTTCTTTCAATGCTTGCGTCTCGCGCTTGAATGACTCAGCTAAAATTTCTTCCTCAATGCAGCCGTGACGAAAGACCTTTACAGCAACCTTGCTACCGCCAGCTTGTAGGTCTACAGCCTGATACACATCAGCCATGCCACCGGAGTAGGGCGAACCCAATAAGGCATAGCGACTATTGATTATCAGAACGGATTGACCATTCATTCTTGTCTCTCTGGTTTACGAGGTTTAGGCTGATCGGCTTGCCGAGGGAGCAGGTAGCAATCGGATTATGGACCAACAGCGAGTCGGGGAATCATCAAGGTTATTATTCCCACAAGTTTTGGTAGATATACCTAAGAGGTTCTGGTTAGCTTCGACGTCTTCTTTTTGGCGTGTCTACGACATTTCCAAATAAATCGACTTGTAAGGGGTTCCCAAACAAATCAGTGGGCTGCTGAAAGTTTGGATCAGCAGGGGGTACAGGCTCTATAGCGGTTTCAATAGATTCTGTAGAGTGCGAGACGGAAGGTGCTGTCTGTTGGGGATATTTCAATAACTGCCGCAAATTTTCGGCGTGTCGTTCGCACTCTGCCCAGGATTCTTCTGGAGTGCCGTCCAGTTGCCAAGGGAGGAACCTGTCCCCCAATCTTGCAGCTACAGGTTGATGTTCTTTTGCTCTGTCGTCGTGTCCTAACTCGTAGTCTGCTAACCGCAAGGTTTCGGGAAGCATCCAACCTTCACCGTCATTGAGGTTGAGGAAGGCTTCGAGTCCGATTTTTTTGAGTTCGTGAAAAGCGATGAGGGAGAGAATAGTATGACGTAGTTCGGGATCTTTCTCTTTATCTACACGCCAGAAACCTTTAGGATCAAGGTTTTCATTAGAATCAACTTTACCTGCTGGATAATCACAATTAGCAAGAATACATTCCATATGCTCTATTTCTAATCCATACATATAAGCAACTACTGCATCAACATTACATTTCAAACGAAGACGCTCGTGATATGTAAAGGCTGTGGATGAAGAGTATGGAATTACTGAAACTTCAGAATCTAACTCCTCTCTAAGCTGAAGAGCATACGATGAAAAAATAGGTGAGAGAAAAGATAGACGGGCAGCGGAACGAATTAAAAACCTGATATTTGGAAGGGATAGGTTAGGTAGTTGTAGAATGGGACATTCGCTTAACAAATAAGCACTAATATTAACGCCACCAAATCTGCTACGTAGGAGGAAATCGAAGGACAAGGTACTAAAAACTGATTGTAGTAATAGTAAACGGCTGATTGTGTTAGGACTAGTTTGAAGTGTATACACAGATTCTCCACAAGGAAATCCAGGTATTAGAGCACACTTCATCGAACGTGCATTAGTCGCGGAACTAACTTTCACGATTCCTAGTTTTGGTCCTAGTTTTGCTTTTCCGGAGTTATAGAAAGTTTCTCTGCTCATCAGATATTGAGGTTTAAATCTTTTCTGAGCCATTTCAATCTCTTGCCATACAGCTCTTCTTCCTCTTCCTGAGATCCACCCTTGATTACAATAGTCAAAGTTCTGAATCATACGTCCCTCGTATAAGGGAAAAGCTATTTCACCGTCAGCACTTTCCCAATAAAAGCCTTCATTGTTGGGACTAAACTGCTTTGCCTCCCATTTCTCCAATAATGGGAATAACTTAGCATCATCTGTCATATGGAACTCACGTCCATATTCAATTGACCAACCTTTGTTCCTGGACTCATAGAACGTTGGATTACGGCTATGCGCAGTCTTGATAACTTCCAACTGATTGATAGAAGTTACTTCAAGTATAGATAGGCTCTGTGGACTAAACTGCTTAACCCACTTCACAGGATAAGGAAGAATGAATTGTTCTGCATTTTCCCAATCTTCTATTGCGTATCTTGAAAATGCCGTTTTGATTTCTGAAGTTTTTCCACTCTTCTGAATAATCAGAATACAGAATTTAAATCGATAGTAGATTGACGTGAATATCTTGTTCCAATTAATGATGCCAAACAGCCACTCCCACTTACATTTCGAGATAAACTGGTTGCGCAAGTCAAGAGTTCCTTTATCTGTGTAAACTCCTGACGGCATAATCATACCTAGATAACCTTTAGGCTGAAGAATTGCAAGAGATAATTCAAGAAACATCTTGTAAGTATTGATGTCAGCAGACCCTTGATAACGGAATGGATGATCTGGATCGGCATAACCCGATCGCTTTTGCTGTTGAGCCAGCCAGTCCTGATGAAGAATGGCATTTTCCTTACCGCGAGACAAGCTGAAATGAAACTCGCCTGCTTCTTTGACACCAAAGGGATACCCTGCATACTTTGTCCAGTTTGAAAGAGCTTTGAGTTTGGCGCAATAGGCTAACCACTCCTGCTCAACCTGGGGAGACTTCTTAAAATACTCCAACTGTTTCTCTAACGCCTCCTGCTTTCCATAGGTGCGATAGAGCGGATCAATATTCGAGAAAAATTCTTTTGAATTGGGCTTCTGAATTTCCCACGGTGGATTTCCGACAATGCCGCTAAATCCAGCATTTTCGCCCACAAATACATCAGGAAATTCTAACTCCCAATGAAAGAAGCGATATTCTTGCGCCAGTTGATTCACGATCGCAGCGGTTTCTGGCGGTTGGTTAAAAAATTTCCCAGGCGTTGGGGCGTGTTCGGTCGCATCGCCTGACCAAAACCAGATCGCACACCAGCTATCAAATGCCTGTCGCAACTGGCGCAGTTCTTGACTCTGTTCAATCTTTTCTCGATAGCGACGCTCTTGCTCTTGGGTATCGGCAATGGCTAGTTGATGTAACTCCTCAAAGATATTGACCGCATCTTGGTGAATTTCTTCTGGGGGTTTAGGCAGATCAAAGTCAGGAGCAGATAACTGCTGTTGCTGTCTCCACTCTGGATCAAATGCCTTAATTAAATTAACTAACTCTGCTTTGACAGTTTCTTTCGTATCTTTAATTGCTTGTGTCCAGCTATCTCCCGATTGAAGACGTTGCCCTTTGCTTTTGCCTCGTGTTGCCACATGCTCCCGAAAATGATGCACAAAGTGATCGTGGTTCGCATCACCCCCTTCCCGTTCCCATGCCATCGCTGGATAGTCTTGAAAGCGATCGAACCAGCACCCAACCAGGGCATTCCCACACTTGATCTTGTGATCCAAAAAACCGAAGGGTAGATACTTATCCATCGTCTCCACCCACAGCGCCAACCGCGCCAACTCCACCGCCAGTGGATTAATATCCACTCCATAAAGACAGCGTTCAACAATAAAACGCTTAAGCCGAGGTTTCGATCGCTCCTCTGCCTTCTCCACCGTAACAGGCAGTTCCTTTACACATTCTGCAAACCATTCAGGCTGAGCATCCAGCGGAATCGACACCACAATTTCCTCACCCCGCTCCACCAACCATCCGTGATAGAACAAGCTCCGCCACAACGCCTCCAGCAAAAACCGCAGCGCAGCTAATAAGAACGAAGCCGAACCACAAGCCGGATCACAAATTTTCAGATTGAGGATTTCGATCGGAGTCTTGGGTGTCCAGGCAGAAGCAGGTGCTTTCTCATCCGGTTGCCCCGCCTCATCTAATGGTGGATTGTACGCCAGCGGTAACAACGTCCGCTGCACCGTTGGAATAGCTAACTGTGGGCGCGTATAAAACGTCCCCGATCCTTTGCGGGTGCCACCCCAGCGCACCAAAAACCATTCCCCTGGTAACACCACACGGGCAATTAATGCACCGGCAGCTTTCCCAACTGCCCGTTCGTAAGCCACCTGGGCATCTGCTTTCTTGCTGCGAGGCTTAGGCACTAAATTCCCTGCCTTGACTGCCCGGACTGCCCACTGTTGAGCGCGATCGCGTAGTTGTTGCAGTTGATCGACATCCTCTGCGATCGCAACATCCAGTTCTGCCTCTGGCTCAGTATCCGCTTCAGCGTCTAGCTCCTCACTTTCTTCTGGCTCCGCTTCGTCACCCTCAGCATCCTCGCCTTCCTCGCCTTCACCCTCCACCTCTGCTTTTGCTTTTTGCTTCAGCTTCTCGACCAGTGCCGACAGAGTTTTATCATCCATCCCCTCCAAACGAGCCAGAGGTAGAACTGGCTGATCACCAAGATTGAGAAAAACCATCGGTTCATCGGCTGTCGCCTGTCGCAGCTCAAAATCCAGCAAGCCTTCATACAAGATGCCGATATACTCTGATGACAAATCCGAAAAATCGACGGGAGCCTCCACCCAGGTACTCCGCCGCCCCTGTCGTACCTTGACCTTACTGCGACACAGCAACTCTAGAATGCGATAGACTACCGCATCTGACGGGGTATGACTCGGATTTTCAAACGCCGAGAGTGCCCGCAAAATTGGATCATTGGCAGCAGAATTACCTGGTTCAAACAACCCACCGCCATACTGGGGCACAGGCAGAGCTTCGTGAGCGCATCCCTCATATACCAACTTAAACAGTGCCAGCAACCGTGACCAGGAACTTACACCCTGCCGTAACCGCTCTGCTGCCCGTCCTCCAGCACGGCGATCGAGCTGTTCTCGTAAACCCTGTAATCCGTAAGCACTGTGATAAATCGGGTTGTCGCGCGGCAGCAGATCTCGCGCCTCTGCAAACAAAATCACCACACAGCGCATCACAATTCGAGTTGCTGCAATATAAACGTGGCGAGGCTCAATCCCATCCGACTTTGCCATCAGGGGGGCTAACGCCTCCGCCGATTCTCGAATCAGCAACTCAACCGCCTGCCGAACTCGCTCCCCCAAAACCTCCGACAGTTCTGCCTGTCCCTGCCGGGAAGCGGCGATCGCTACCAGTAACGGACTGGGTACATCGGTGCGATCGGTCTGAAGGGCTTGCTGCCCTAGCAACAACCGTAGTGCCGTTACCTGTGAACCGGGTTGTCCTTCCTCAAACCAGAAAGTAACATCCCACTCACACCAGGCATCGTAGTCTGCCCCCGCATGAATCAACCGCCACTGATAGCCATTGGTCAGCAGCGCAATTTTCTGATTGGCTTTTCGTAGCCATTCCACCACGCGAGAGACAGACCGCTTGCCGCGCCCAATCCCCAGCCGTGTCACCTTGCCCCCCGATTCCTGCCCATCGGCAACAAAGACGGGCAGCACCTCCCCATGTACCCCCTGCCACACCCGCCGAGGACGAATCATCTCACGGGTAATCGCTGGATATGACCAGGTGCGATCGACCTGACTTCCCTTCTGCCAATCGCCTGCCAGCCCCAGCACCTCTTCCAGCACTGTATCTAGAAAGGTACTCAGATGATCGTCTTCCCCATTCTGGAGGCGGGTCACATCTCGACGCAGCCGATCCTCAATAAATCGAGGCAACGGCGACAAAGACTCTGCAACAAAGAACTCGCTGAGCTTGGAAGATGCAATGAGTAAGCCACCATGCTTCAGCGATGCCCACCAATCTTGCAAAGAGACGTTTGACTGAAGTGCGATCGTCATGGCTTCACCTCCGGCAAGCGAATCTCAACGGTAACTGGGAAGACCTGAGCCTTTCCCCGGAGGCTATACCGTTTCGGTAAAGTGCCCTCCAGCACCCGCGCCTGTTCCCGTTTAAGCTGATCGAGCAAGTCTTGATAATGGCTCTTACGGCGACGCAGTTCATCGTCTAGATCCCGCAATCGCTCTTCCTGCGCTCTCCGCTCATCTGGAATCAGGGAAAGCTGCTGCATATCCCCCACTAACGCATCCCGCTCCTTCTCAATCTTCTGGATGGTGGTCTCCCGCATCGCTCGTTCCACCTCTTGAAGCCGATGACGGAAGCGTTCCTTCTCTTCCTTTTGTGCCTCCTCACCGATCGCTTTCAGTCGTGCCGTCAACTGGGCAGTCAAATCATCCGCCATTTTGGACAAAACCGCGCGTACCTCTTGCGAAACCTCATCCCACAAATCTTGAGCCTGAGCGATCGCCGCTTCACTCACCATTTGGACAGTCGGTCGATCTTCCGCTACCGGAACATGGGGTAAGCGATCACCCAACTCTTCATTCTTAATGGGAAAGCGAATTGTCTGCACCCAATGATGAAAGGGTTCTCGCAATTCGTTAACGCCCAATTCTTCCACCGTCAGTAGCAGCAACGCATCGGCACCAGCGGGTACAGTTCCATATCGCACCGTCCAACGGCTACAAGGGTAGTCATCCAATCCACCTCCCGGAAACCGAGCACGGGCAAACAGATTTAACGCCTGATGGAAGAGGGGATGCCCCAGGTGCAGCAAGGTCGTATCCTTAGCAGGGCGGTACACCGGGCGACCGTTGCGGGTTTGAATAAAGTGTTGTGGGTCAAATACGATCGCGGGCAAAGCTCCCCGCTGTCCAGAATCCGTTTCTAGCCGGAGATAGTCATCAATCACAGGCTCCCAGCGTTGAGGCACTGGCATTCGTAGTCGCAGTCGTCCTTCTGAGTCAGGCACTTCAAACCGGGGTAGTCCAATCCCTGCTCCCAAAGCAATTTCTAACGTACTTTTGAGCGTTTTAGGCGTCAGGTCTAGCTCCTGTTCTAACTGTCGTAAGGTTTCTGCGGCTTCACTGCCTGCTTCCAAGTCAGGCGATCGCGGAATCTGGCTGCGACCTCGACGGTAATTCACCGCAGCATCTAGACCTTTGACAACGCTACTCGTGTCTTCCAAATCAATAAAACGCCGCTGAAATGCCGCATCAAATACTTCACCCATCGACCCCAGTTCTTCTCGAATCGTATTCACTTTGTCCACGACATGACCAAGAAACTGAAGATCCGCATCATCTTCGCTGGTGAAGTGCAGCACAATCACATCCTGCGCCTGTCCGTGGCGATCGAGCCGCCCATTCCGCTGATCCAATCTCGACGGATTCCAGGGGATGTCGTAATGAAGGACGATGTAAGCTGTTTCTTGCAGGTTCAACCCCTCAGAAGCCGCATCCGTTGCAATCATCACTCGGACTGGATCGGTTGGGTCGTTAAACGCCTGCTTGATCTCATCGCGCTGTCGGTCGTCCATCCCCCCGTACAGCACCCGCACAATTTCCGGCTCTTTTTTGAAATGGATCTTGAGTCGTTGTTCCAGGTAATCCAGCGTCGTTTTGTATTCAGTAAAGACGACGATGCGATCGCTGCCTCGCCACTGATTCCCCAACCGTAAATATTGCTCGATCGTATCGATTAATCGCTCCCATCGCTCATCCTCCGCTGGTTGAGGCAATTCCCCATTCGCACTCGGAACCAACCCCAACTGTTGCAGAGCGGCATCGACCGCCCCAATCTCGTCTTGTAAGTGTGGAATCAAGGGCTTGAACCAAGCACCCGTTGTTTTAGACGCATACTGGAGCCGACCTTCGGTTTCCTGGTCATCGTCGAGGTCTTCAGAAAGCGATCGCCGCGCCGCCTGAACGGCTGCTAATTCCGCTGATTCATCCTGAGTTGTCCCTTCCCGAAAGCGATACCAGGAACTCGCAAACGCATACGGGCAAGACAGCAACCGCTTGTTCAATACCTCCACTGCGAATGCTCCAGCAAGCTGTTCAGTCCGGCTAGCATGGGCAATCAACTGCTTGACCCCACTCCGAAACTCACCGAAGGCAATCGAGAGCTTACGTTCAGTCGAGCTAAAGTACAAAGGCACCGGACGGGGACGACGCTCACAGAATCGGGGGATTTGCCCTGCCTGCTCATCTACAGCATTAATCTCTCGCTTCAATCGGCGCACTACAACCTGCTCAATCCGCTGCTTCATCACATCAGTGAACTCGCTAGATTGTGTAAAGCGAACGGGGTCAAGCTGCTCCAACAACCCAGAAAAACAGCGAGTATGACCGTTGTGTGGAGTAGCCGTGAGAAATAGCTTGTGTTCAAACCAGGGAGCGATCGCCCGCAACATCTTGGAAAGGTCACTATCCTCCCCGAAATTGGACGGCATTAGATTATGCGCCTCATCCACAATCAGCAGATCCCATGGCAACTGTGCTGATCCATCTGGCTGAGCACAGGCAGCCCGAAACTGCTCTAGCACATCTGGTTGCCGCAGGTAATGGTAAGAGGTGATGATCCGAGGGTAAGTCCGCCACGGATTGGCATCAAGTCCTAACCGCTTTTGCAGAGCATGGGTCTCTGCCCGATCTACCACATCAAAGCCCAATGAGAACTTGACCTTCATCTCCTGCTGCCACTGCTTCCGTAAAGCCGCAGGACAAAGGATTAATACCCGCCGAATTCGCCGCCGTAAGAGCAATTCAGTTAGGATTAGCCCTGCCTCGACCGTCTTACCCAACCCTACATCATCCGCCAAGAGCAGGGAGATTCGAGGCATCCGTAACGCTTTCAGCAAGGGAACCAACTGAAAATCTTCGACCTGAACTGCCCCGAAGAAAGGAGAAGCGACTGGGGGAGTCCAATCGGTAACTGAGCGATCGGGTGGCAAAAATGGAGACAGTGCTGTCCATCGGGTCGATCGCTGCATGGCATCAAAATCAGCCGCAAGCATGGGTGGCTCAGTCGCAACCTGAGGCAGTGCAGTTGGCTCCAGCACTGAGGGACTGATCTCACGTTCCCAAATGATCATCTCCTCTGGAATACCATCAGGATCGGTATACTCCAGCGTCACCAAATGCAACCGCCCTGCCAAACTGCCATCAAATGGCTCAACCGAAGAAATTAATGCCCGACGGTTCCGAACCGTGGCAAGCATCCCGACTCTTGGATTAGCAGTAGCAGAACTGGTAGTTGGGCGGTCGGACATAAATAAAACCAAGCCATGAACTCAACAGCTTTCCTTTTCAAGGTTGCCTTATCCTACTCCGAACTGCCAAAAGACAAACAGGATTCCTGCTCCTAGAGCCTTGAAGGCTACCTATCCATTTACAAACAGTCTCTAATGGATAGGTAGCTTTTCTGTCAAAAACTGCCCCGACATTGATGTAAGTTATTAAGACTTCTTCGCTTTTCCTTGATATACAACCATCTCAGCAAATGATGCACAACAGCTTGATTTTGTGCAGCTTTCGCTATCCCAGTCTGCCGGAGTGTCAAAAGGCGTCTTACACTTTGGGCATTTTTTCAATAAGTACAGTCCATGGAGATCACAAGCTGTGACCTCTTTATATTGCCACTTAATCAAATGACAGGGAGTTTTTGCGTAACATGCTGCACATAGACAGATTGATTTAGGAGGCTTCATCGCTTGAGTAGGAGGAGGGAGCATCTCAGCTAGTCGATCAGCATTGACCTCAACAATTTCTGCTAAGACTTCTAACTCCTGCCTAGTAGGAAACAACGGACTTAAATACAGTTTTTTCCAACGCGAAACTCCAGCTTTGATACCAGTTACTCGTCCGATCTGATAAGTTGTCCAAACATTGGCTCTTTCAAAACGACCTAGAAAGTGGCTAATACTTTCTCCTGGAAAGGGTTCGACTCGTTCCAGTTCAATTTGGTGAGCTTCAAATTGCATATATCTCTACCTTGATTACTAGAAATTATGCCTCTCCGGTTCCACGAGGTAAGGCGAATTTATACGCTCTGATTCATTTTGTTTGAACCTTCATTACTTAATACTATGAAGCTCTGAATACATTCACGGTTCTGGAAGAAATGGAATTACCTGGTGTATTACTATGCGCTTCTCCCTCGTATATACTCTCCTCTCATGCTTTGGAGGAAGGGTTTATCTATTTTTGTTTCTCTCAAAATCTTTTTGGCATCAAAATTCAACACTCTACTGTCAGTCTTCAATGCTTGAAGTACTAAATCATAAATTTCGCTAAGCTTTTTCTCGAGCAGTTTAACAGCAGCATCCCTCAAAATATCATCTAACAGTCTAAGCTCTCCTGAAGTCATTTCTTCCAAGTTAGAAGCCAGTTCCTTGTTAATTCCTTCTCTGCCAGTCTTTAAAAGAGGAATAATTCTCTTTTTACCACCTGATTTTGAATAGTTCTTGGAGTCAAGAGGATCATTCATTTTGATAATCTTTTCCGCCCAGATTTTAACGACTTCTCTAAATCTATCGCCGACTAATTCTTCAAAAACAAAAGTATTTGTAAAGCGGTCTCCCACTTGCTCATCCTTCTCTAGTAAAGTATCTAAGCGGTTGCTTGTTCCAATCAAAATAGGAACAACCCTTAAATCTTTATCGTCATAGAAGCTCCTCACGGTCTTGAGTGCATCAAAGTGTAAACAATGAGCTTCATCGACGAGCAAGATCTGAACTTTGTACTGCTTGAAAAACTTTTTAACGCGCTGTTTTAATTGATGAATACTTCCACTTGTAGGTTTTCCAAGTGCAATCAGAATTAACTGAAGAAACTTTCCAGGAGCGCACCTATTTTCGTCTATCTGAACATACACAAAGGGACGTTCAGAGGGTTGATTTGGGTGTTGGATTGGTTTAAACTCCTCTAAACAAGCGTGACAAGCACAAGTTTTGCCAAGACCTGTTTCTCCAATGGCTTTACCAAGTTTCTTCAGCTTTAACCTTCCTCGTATCCAATCAATAAATCTTGAGACCTGATCGAGTCTCAAAACACTCGGTTCAGGTTCGGCAATACATGCAATTGCTGCAAACATTTCTTTTGCAATCGCGCTCAAATCATCCAACTGCTCCTGCGGATTTGAAAGGGCAGCAATTACCGATAGTAATAGATCTTGTGACAGCACTTTAGGCTTAGAAAGAGCATCAAGTGCTGATAGTAATTTTTCCTGTGGCACTGATTCTTTTGGCTGGGAGAGCGTTGCGATCGCATCCAATAGTTGATTCTGCATTAGCATCTCTTGCTGTAGCGCTTTCTCTTTTGGCATGAATAACCGCTAAAAGTTCAAGCCGTATCCATCAAGACATTTTAGTTCATTTGTTCTATCTAGTCATCTACTTCGATCGCGTAATCCTCATCCTCGTCATCGCTGTTAATAACTGACTCAAATTGAGGTATCAGTATCTCAACTGGACGAGATTGCTCCTCCACTGGTGGTTTCGACACACGCTTATGCTGATCTTCCTCGTAACGCTTTGGGGGCGGATTGACCTTCACTTCCTCAGCATTACGACGATCTTTCTTCGTTATATTCTTCTTGCTTGCAAAGCGTTTTCTACGACGAATGATTTCTTCCCGGATCGCTACGTTATTGATACTTTTACTCTCTTTTCTAAGTTTTTTGGCAGAATGTGTGACTTCTTCAAGCGAAAACTGATCTGCTTCCAGTCCCACGGCATACCCACGAGCAATAAACTTTTCCCGACCATCTCGGCGGCTATACACCAACAACATGGTGATGTCTCTGGGATCAAATTTTAGAAACACAGTATCTCCAGTGTGCCGCCCTAAGTTTTCTCCCTTGTAGAGGAGGTTCTCAAACTTTACATAGCCGCCATCGTAAACAACTCGCTCATCTGTCTGCATGAGACAAACATCGAGTTCTCGCGGTTTGATTACGGTAGGTGGCGTTTTCAACCCAGCTTCCCACCGTGCTATACGGCTTTGTTCTTTCACGAAAGGGTTAGCACGAGTACGCGGATCAGGATTCTGATTGTAGTTGTCAGCCAAGTAACCCGCCAGCATCATGTCTAATTCTCGCAGCGTCATTTTGACGACTTTCGCAACATCTTTAGGGCGCTTTTGTACGTTGGGACCGGTGTAACCCGGAGCCTCACTCAAAAGCTCACTTAGGGTGCGGAAAGGACGCTCTACGATTCCACCCTGAGATGGCTGTTCTCGGCGTTTTGCCTTAAAACCGAGTTGATCCCCCACATATTCCAGGAAATTGAAGTCGGCAGCACCATCGGTGTAGATATATCGAGGAGAACCATGCGTAATCCATTGGCATCCTATCTCGTACTCTGGACCGTATTGCTTAGGTAGCATGGCGTGTCGCAGCGCTAATGCGACCACCAAAGAACTAGGTGCTTTTAGTCCCAGTCGATACCCCACAATGCAACGTGCGTAGCAGTCAATCACTGTAGTGAGGACAGGACGACCAATCTCCACCCCATCTTCGTCAACCAGCAAAACATCTGCTTTCGTATGGTCGATCTGCCAAACCTGGTTGCTGCGCGTCACTGAGATACTCTCACCATCACGGGTGCGGAGAATTAAAGTATCACCGTGCCATCCAGGACTACGGCTAGTCTTGGCTTTGTGGTTCTTTTCTTCTATAGGTTTTAACCAGATTTCCACAGTCCTGGTGCTAGGAGGTTGTCCGTATTCTCGCCAGAACTCGAACGCCACGATCGCTTGCTTTTGCTCTTCAAGACGTTTGATGCGATCATGAACTGCTCCTGTATCCAACTTTCGTTTTCGTAGCTCAGAAATCTTAGTTTTTAGGGCTGAAATTTCTTGCTGAATCTCACGCTTTTCCTGATTGCAACTTTTCTGGCGTTGTTCGATCACCCTTGACAGTTCCAGATCCAGTTTCTCTCCAGAAAATCCAGCCGCTTCCAACCTAGCAGCTTCAGACGGCAACTCTAGCTTCATGTACTCATAAATCTGGTCTTCAACACGACTCGCAGCCTGCGTACGAGTCATTGAACGGTCACCCTTGTTTCCATCTTCGTAGATTTTGCGGCTCAGGTCATACCAGTATTCGCTGCGACGAGGTTTACCATCGTCCTTGCGTGCTGCTCTCTGGAGGGAAGCAGTTCCCAGAGCAATCCAGTCTTTAAAGATGCGTCTCACTTGGCGTGTGGAAAGGTTTAGCTTTTCTGCTCCTTCTTTGAGACGTTCGCTGAACAGGGTACGGTTATGGCGTGCTTCTAACAAATTGCGAATGACTTCGCGTTTGAGCTTCTGCTCGTCTGTTAGTTGGAGCTTGACCTTCTCTCCGTTCTGAAGGGTGATTTCGTCTTCCAACGCATAGCGCCGATCCAAAAACTCGGCTGCTACATCATTTACAGGCGCACCATAGCAAGCGATCGATTGTTCAGAGGGTTGAAATATGGTCTTCGACTTATCTGACGCCAATTCTTCTATCTCACTAGCAACGGAAGGTTCCTCAGTACCAAGATCCTCTTCCTCATAGATTAAAGAGAAATCTCCATCATCCTGCTGATCAGAATACTCGTTGGCTTCAGGCGGGTTCATGACTCCTTCCGTCCTCAATTAGCTAGTAAGTTTGTATTAATCATAATAGAGCTTGAAAAAATCTGAGTAAATTTTTTGGGAACAATTTTATTGGATTGTAGGCGGATGCCATCCGCTGATTACCCAACGGGAACGAGCAGATGTAATTACTGGGTTGTTCATCATCTGCAATCTAGCGATCGAATGAGCCATGATCGCTGTTTGCCCTTCCACTCGTGTCGTATCCAGGCTCTAGGTAAAATGCTCTGACCGTTGCTGCATTCGCAGGTTGATATAGTGGCAGGATTTCACTCGTCAGTGAGTCTTCTTCCGTTAAGTCGGATTTGTTTTCATTGCAAGATCGACAAGCCAAACAGACATTTTCAAATGAAGGGGTTCTGCCTTTGGATTGGGGATGAGTATCGTCAAAGCTCATCGAAAGACCACTGTTGACTTCGCTGGCCAAGCAATAGCAACACCATTGGCGCAAAGCGAAGCTGATCCGTTCCGGATCACTTGCTCAAATCGGAGTCTTTAGTGATTCACAAATAGGCTGATGCAGGCAATCAAGCATTGGGGGCACGATATCCACACCAATGCAGCATTGTAGCCTCAGTGAAAAACAAAAATAGGGCAACAGCAACTTACTAATCTGAATCAACCTGAAAATGCTGGGGACATCAACTTGCTGCTGGAGGGCCGGAGGGCGAGTTACTGGCTTGGTCATAGGTTCTACGAGGTGAGGGGTTTGGAAGACGGTAAGCTTTAGAAATACAATTTCGATCTTATAAATTTAAGTTGGCGGCTAATGGCTAAGTTACGCTTGGGATTGGAATGGTTTTTGAATCCAGACCATGTGCCTCTGCTGGTGGGGTTGAAGCAGGGATGGTTTGCAGCTCTAGATATCGAGTTGGAATTAGTTGAACCATCCGAACACATTGATGCGATCTCCCAGATCCAGGACGGAACGCTCGATATTGCCATTACGGAACCAGTGCATCTGGTTGAAGATTGCAGTAACGGTCATCCGGTCATTGGTTGGGCACGGTTTTTACACACCAATGGTGGGGTCATGTACTTTGCAGGGCAAGGGATTGAGCACCCCAAAGATATGTCGGGCAAGCGATTGCAATACCCCGGCGCACCCTCAGCTTTAGGAAAGGCGATCGCTAAAACGATGATCGAGGCGGATGGCGGTCAGTTCACCGATGATGCGATCACCTCCGTAGACAATGGTTTCTTCCACACAGACGCACTCATTAACAACAAAGCAGACTGTGCAACGCTAGCGTTCTACAACTTTGAAGTTATTGAAGCTCGGCTTCGGGGCTATGATGCTCAGTTTTTTGCCCTTAAGGATTGGGGCATTCCAGATTTCTGTCAACTCATTTTCATCACGACTCCAGAGTTATTGCAACAGCGACGGCAAGAACTCCAGGCTTTCCTAAAAGTCTTCCGACGAGGCATTGACTTCATCCATCAGCAGCCCGAAGCGGCACAGGCAATTTATAACCAGCACACAGGAGCCTACGCTGACGATGCGATCGGGCAAGCCATCTATCAGGCAACCGTTCCCTGTTTCACTTATGACTTGACGATGACTACTGACTACTACGACCAACTACAGACCTGGATGCACCATACCGGGCAGATTGCCAATTGCTTACCCGTCACCACCTACTGGACTAACTCACTCGCCCTATAGAAGGGCAATTTTCAGAGACATCTGCTTTTATGCTGCTGACTTGCGATTGCGAATTCAAGGAAGCCTAAAACCCTTTTGCATCAATGGCTTCAGTGACCAAAATTCTGCGCAACTCATTTGCAAGCGTCTAAAAAGGGCAATTTTCGCCTGAGGAATTATTTTACTCCCTAGAGAATAATCTGCACAACTCATTTGCTCTTAGGGTTGATGGGGGTGTGCAAGTTCTAAAAAATTTGAAGCTGTTGCTGGGTAACGGTTTCAGCCTTTAGGAGAAAGCGCAAGTCGTTTGGAAATTGCGCAATATAATGTGCTCAGTCACAACTGGAGTGATCAGGTTTGTACGATGGCTGTTGTCCAGTTCAGAGGCGAGGCGATTCAGAGCAATGAGATCCGGAGGGTTCTCTGGCTGGTAGTAAAACCCTAGATCTACATCTGACTTGGGGGTATGGTTGCCTCTTGCCCTTGAGCCTCCCAAAGCGATCGCCACAATCCCTTCAACCGACTGCAAGCAATCGACAATGTGATGAGTGAACTGGGGCAATTGCTCATTCATGACGACGAGTTTACCTCTAGCGTCATCCCAGCCCGACGCAATCGTTCTGCCAAAACATCTCCCAACCCGGTTGCTGGTGTAAGAATGCCTCCCCGTGTTTGACCACCAGGCAACGCATTTGTTTGCAGAGCCAGACTCAAGGCAGCTTCACACACAAATTTGACCGTTGCTCGGTTGCCCGGATCGCCCTGATCTCGAACGAGTCCTCGAACGTGACGCCCGTCTACTGCAGTGCCAACCAATTCACAGGCAAACCAACCTTCGTTCATCGTTTGCTCAGACGGTCCTTCGCCCGGTTTCGGTAGGAGGGGTTGTAGCAGCGATCGCGTTTGGGGCTGTTGTAAAATCCTCATAAATAGTCCCAGTCCAGTCGTGACGCCAGTTGCCTTCAACCATGCCAGTGGCTCATCAAACTTAAGATACTCCTGATAGGTGAAGTCGGGTCCATAGGGTTCCTGACAGGCTTGGTACAAGGCACTACTGCGACGGACGATGCGAGTGTTGACAACTCCCATGAAAAAGGGTGCAACCCAGGTATTGAGGTTCGCATCAAAGGATGGCGTTTGTGGATCACGGTTGCGATCAACTTCGGCTTGAGAGTGAGAGGCAGAGGGATTGAGGAAAAAGGGATGATTCATTTGGGCTGCCCCCGGCGAGTCGTAGAGATTGATTGCTGATGCCAGAGTGCCACCGTTGAAACCGCCAAACGCTTGAAAATAAGCCTTGACCGCCTGGCAGGGCATACCCAATTCTCGTTGTAGGTGACGAACGACCAGGTAAGTGCCCAGATCGGAAGGCACCGAGTCAAAGCCACAACAGGGAATAATCCGTGTGCCATCAGTAGCAGCCCGAGTCTGGTAGCGATCGATCAGGGTTTTGACCCAGGGTGTTTCGCCAGTGATATCAACGTAATGGGTGCTAAACCGAACGCAGGCATCAACCAAGGCATTGGCATAAAGGGCAAAGGGCCCAGCCGTGTTGAGAAGCACTCGCGTTTGAGCGACGATCGCATCGATCGCCTGCTGATCCTGGCTATCGGCAACCAAGACCTCTACCCCGACACCAACCTCAGATCGAATGGCTTCTAATTTCTGACGATTGCGCCCAGCGATCGCCCACCGCACCCCCTCAGGCGATGCATGGTCAGCAAAGTACTGTACCGTCTGCTTTCCGACAAAGCCGCTAGCACCGTAGAGGACAACATCATAAAGACGTTCAGAAGAACGATCAGACATGGCAACATTACTCCTGACAACGACTATTGTCGAGAACGCATCTCCCGCTGACGCATTGGCATCGCATCGATTGTGCGGAACAGCACCACTAAATTAATTGGAGTCTGGCTCCGTTGCTTCTCCGTACCATCCTTACCCACGAGAATCACTGTAAACTCTTCAGGAGTAATCCCAAACTGTTGTCTCAGTCTCTCCGCCGAGGCTGAACTGAGCGATCGCCCATCGACCTGGCTCTCTCCAGTTCCCAAAATTTGCGCCAGTTTCAGGTCGCGATCGTCTGTCTCTGCTGCGTCTGCCTGCCATGCCTGCATCTGTTGACGATACTGAGATGAATCGGTTGAGGGAGTAAAGATCAGCAGGATGCGGTGTTGCCATTGATAGTCGCTCAGTTTAAATTCGATTCCCTGAGAACGATCGGGGCTTGCTGCAACACTGGCTACCTCTGGTGGCTGGGAATGAGGAGGATTTGGCGAATCACTCATAGCGATGAAAGGCTGGGGAGAGGGACAGCCCTGTAGGAGGGACAAAAGAACAATAAGTACAGTTAAAGACTGCATTGGGGCACGGAAATAACTTTCTTACTGTAACCAGATCGCTGCAAGAGTATCTGATTCCCAAGGGAGAATTTGAGAGTACGCAGGTCAGGCAGACAGGGGAAAACCTGCTGCCAATAACCAACCGAAGAATAAAGCAGAGCCGATCGCGTAGACCCATGCTTGGTTTAACAGACCTGCCACCAAAGACAATATTCCCATCAGTGGCGGCAAGAGCGGCAAGAGCAGAAACATAAAGCCCAATTGAGGTAAGAAGTTGAGCGTCAACACGAAGCCACCAATCAAAGCGGCGCTCTGTCCCACTAGAGAAGGCGTTTGCCGACCCCAATATTCTCTTGCACGATTCCTGCTGCCAGAAACCAAGGGAAACAGGCGGTGCCTTCGGCTCAGCAAAGCTGTGCGCCACTGGCAACCACACTTTTAGCCGAATTGGGATTAGCCACCACTGAAGCCAGACCACCTGCGCCATTGCACCAAAGGCAACCCAAAGAATGACAAACAGCACAACTCCCAACCCAATGGCTCGCAGGGTAGGGCGAGGTAGACGCGCCAGCACTCCCAGCCAGGTTAACCCGGCAACCAAAAACCAGACTCCAACCGCTCCACCGACTTGGACGCCACCTAAATTCTGGAGTTCAAACCGCTGGCTCAGAAGAACCAACCCTGCGGTTGCTGCCAGTGGTGCAGCGATTAAGCCTGCCCATCGTCGGATAGGAGCTATTTTTGTGGCGATCAATGGAAGGTGGGTCAGGAGGGGTGAGATTACTGCCAATCCGATTAACCAACCTAACAGGTGTAGTCCATACCAAGCCATGCGGCGGTCGCGATACTGGCTATCATTGGTCCTGCCAAACGTTGCATCCAGCCAACGTAGTGCTGCCTCATCACTACCATCACTAAACAAAATGGTGATGTCGTTCGACATCTGGAACGACCACCAGTTCTCGCCCCTGCCCTGTTACCAGGTTCGTGTTTTCTCCCCCCGCCTGTGCCAGCAATCGTTCGGCATTACTCACAAAGCGTCCCTCTCCACTCCCTGCCTGTAGTTGCAAATTTCGGGGAGTTTGAGGAGTCACGTTCGCCCCCGTTGGAGAAACAGCAACCGTTGCGGCGAAGCGATCGCGCTCACGAATCCCAGCATTCATCACAATCCCGCTACCCATCGAGTGTCCCAGGAGTGCCAGACGACTTGGGTCAACCCGGGGTTGTTCCAGGAGAGCTTGCAAAGCTACATCCAGATTCTGCTGTAGCTCATACCGCTGTAAGCGAGTCCCATTCGTGCCATGCCCGTCAAAATCCCAGAGCATGACCGCATAACCCGCATGAGCCAGGACATGTCCATAGCCCAACATCAACTGTTTAGAGCCTGCAAACCCATGTGCCACAAGAACTCCTGGGACTTCACTCGCCCCTTGAGGAGCCAGGTAGAGCAGAGGCATACCCTCTTTTTGGAACGATCGCACCTCTAGTCCCGATCGAGTGGCAGCAATTCCTACCCAGGACGAAACAACCAGCAGAATCGCGAGTAGCAGGAGTCCCAAGCGTTTATAGTTTAATTTCACAGGCTTCAGCCAACGTCCAAACACCATCTACTGGTGTAACGCAAAACAATTTTAAGGATTGGTAACTCTACTCAACATCCGAAGTTGGAGATTCATTGTCAGAAGTAAAATCAATTTTTTCTTGGCGATCGCCCCAATAACGCGATCAGACCAGCTTTCGTTGAGCGGTGGAGTGAACTGAAGTAGTGAGTTTCACGGCTTCAGTTCACTCGCGACAGATTGCCAATCTGGAACTGATTGTAACGGCTTCAGGCAAGGGTCAACGCTTCCGATCCATTTTCATTCGCTTATTCGGGTATTGCTTGTGAACCCAGGCGAGGAATTCCTGAGGAATTTCTGTAGCTGCGAATCTTGCTTTAGCTTCTCCAGAATATTCAAGTGCAGTGCCAGATGGGAGTTATCGTAGAGCGTATGGATTTGTCGGTGGCAGGAAAGAACTTTCACTGAATTGTAGGAGGATGCCAATCACTGATCACCCAACGTGAACGAGCAGCTACGATGATTGGATTGTTCATCCGTAATGCAGCGACCGTGGCTCGTCCGACTGGCGTTTGCCCCTCCACTCGTGTTGCATCCAGGTTCCAAGCAAAATGTTCCGACCACTGCTGTACCCTCGGATTAAACAAGGGAACGATTTTCCCGGTGAGAGGATCTGGAGCTTCGGTCAAGTCTGACTTGTACTCATTGCAAGAGCGACAAGCCAGGCAAACATTTTCAAAGGAAGTGTTTCCGCCTTTGGACTGGGGATGGATATGGTCAAAGCTCGTCGGCAGACCACTATTGGCTTCGCTAGTCAAGCAGTAGCAGCAGCGATAATGATCGCACTCTCGAATTTGGGTTTTTAAGGATTCAGAAATATAGGCAGACACAAGCGATCAGGAATGGGGAACACGATGACCACGCCAATGGAGAAGAGCAGCAGCATGGGCTTTCCGTAACATGAAGAGATCAGCCTGCGATCGCAGTTCTACCAACTCCACCTGCTCTGCTGAGGTAAGAGTGTGCTCCTTGTTACGCTCCAACAACTCGAAATGCCGTGCCATCTCCTCCTCAGTCTTATGACCTGTAGCAACCTTCCATAGAGCTTCGTCTTCCAATCGGTTAAGAGCGGCTAAATCTGCCTTAAACTCATCGGGTGCATTCTCCCAATCTGGAGGACTACCGACCTTCAGCGCATGGAGCATGACCTCTTCGAGCGATCGCCCTGTTGCGATCGCCGTATTGACCAATCGCTGGTAGATAGGGTCTGGAAGTTGGAGTGTGACAGTTGCAGTCATACGAGGACAACAAGTTTATCTTCTTATATTCTACCGGGAGTATGTTGAGGAGGATAGGCACCGTGCAGCTACACTGATACCATAAGGGTCGCTTCTAAGAACACAGCAACCTACTCAATAATCTCTGAGCAAAGTGTTCCTGTAGTTGGTAGGCGATCGCAAAGCCGAAGGCAAAACTTGTAGAGCGAAGGAATTAAGTGAATAGTGGGGGACGGTTACACGTAACTTGATCTTGACGACCGCCCTCTCGGTACGACATCACTACCCCATTCGGTTTACCTCCATCGCGCATTTAGCACGATAATGTTTGGCGGAGAGTGACGCCGTTTAAACGGAGATTTGGAATTGACCACGATCGCTGATCTAATTTTTCTCTGAAAAACCCATTCAGCCCATCACTTTTTGCGACACAACCCCAAAAGGTTAGGTGATCAGGTTCTAGGAGGTAGAGGTGTGCCATAGATGAATACTCAGTTTATTGGATAGGCACTCAAAGCAGGAATCACTGACTTAGAACCTGCTGGACGAAGACCTGTCACTCTTATGCGGAGACGATCGGAAGGGGCAACGGTGATGCCGCGGCGCGTTGGGCGAATCGGTCTGGAATCCGCTAATGTCATTTCTAAACTGGATATGAACCCATATAGCACCAGCTTCATCTCAAATAGTGCAAAGGCAGCACCAATACAGCGTCGATCTCCCCCACCAAAGGGCAAATACTCGTAGGGTGAATACTGCCGCTCTAAGAACCGTTCAGGTCTAAATTGCTTCGGTTCTGGATAAACGGACTCACGATGATGAGCCAGATAAATGGATGGCATAAGCACGGTCCCCGGTTCTAACCCATAGCCTGCAACGTTCATTGGCTGCTTGACAATGCGCGGAAATGCACTGAGTGCGATGGGATAAAGGCGCAGCGTTTCCTGACATACGGCTTGCAGATAAGGCAGCCGGGCGATCGCGATCGGGTCAGCATCGCTGCCAAGGGCATTGATTTCTGCAAGTAGTTTGGTTTGCACGTGCGGCAAGGAGACAATCCAGTACAGTGCCCAGGCTAAGGCAGAGGCAGTTGTTTCGTGTCCTGCAAATAGCAGTGTAACTAGCTCATCCCGTAACTCTCCATCACTCATCGGTTGCCCTTTGGCATCACGGGCGGCCATCAGCAGTGCCAAGATATCCGTTCGCCCAGTGTCAGATTGGTTTCGGCGATCGGCAATCTCGGCGTAGAGCAAGTCATCCACCTGCTGCCGCAGGCGCAAAAAGCGTCCCCAGGGACTCCAGGCTCCCCAGTCCTTCTGCAAGAACGGGTAGAACAGAAACATCGCGCCCAATGGAGAGCCAAAGCCATCCAGCATCTGGCTCAGGGTCTGGCGTAACTGCTCATAACGCTGTCCTCCCTCCAACCCAAAGACTGCCTGCAAAATCACCTGGAGAGAAATGGACTGCATTGCCGGACGCACCGCAAAGGTTGCGCCAACCTTCCATGCACTGATAACCTCGGCCGTGATGGACTGAATTACCTGAGCATAAGACCGCATCCGATCGCCGTGGAAAGGTGGCATCAAAAGCTGCCGCTGCCGTTGATGAACTGCGCCTTCCAGCAGCACAATGCCATGTTCCCCAAGCAGTTCTTTCAGGATTTGGTTGCCTCGTCCTGCGCTTAGCTGCTCTGGCTTCGCGGTAAAAATCGCTTCCAACGCCTCGGGGCTGCTGCAATAAACCAGGGCAGGTGTCGCATCGGGCTGCGACACACGGTAATCGTCTCCATAGGCTTGACTGCGTGCCTCGATCGTTTCGAGCGGTTGAAAGAGGAAGCGCAATCCCCACAGACGGCGCTCCCAGATGGAGCTTTTGGGAGGACCGTTGAGCGATCGAGGTGCAATGTTAGTCATCATCCATCTCAATGGGTTAAAGCAAAGTGTGATTTAGAGGCAACAGCCACATTGTTTAAATTGTAGAGTTAGAGCCTTAACGTTCGTGCTGGAGAATAACGTGTGAGAGCGATCGCTCCTCCTTTCATCGTTCTGACCAATTTATGAACACCATGCCATTAAATGATTGCTCTTGTAGTATAATGTAGTATATTTGTCGGATACGGCAAGCTTAGAAGCAAAGGCCATAGACAAGAGGCGATGCGAAGCAGTTCTTCTACGGGTTATTGCCATCCTGCTCTTCCCTCCCGCTCACCTACACTCATTTATGCTGACGCTTAATCCAACAACCGATACAACTGCACTGGTCGCCCATGCTTTATCGAAGCAATATGGTGAAACACCTGTGGTTCAAGATGTTAGTTTCACCCTGAATTTTAGAGAAATTTTAGGGTTACTGGGTCCCAACGGGGCCGGAAAAACAACCATTGTGGGCATGCTTTACGGAGGAGTCGCCCCCAGCCGGGGGTTTGTGCAACTCGGCTCCACCCAGGTTCAGAGTGATGGGCGCACGGCGCGTGCCAAAATGGGCATTGTCACGCAGGAAGACAACCTCGATCCAGATTTTTCCGTTTTTGAAAATTTGCTCCATTTTGCTCATCACTACCGCGTCGTGGGCAAAGCTGCGAGAAAGCGAGTGGGTGAACTGTTGGCGCAGGTCCGTCTAGAAGAACACGCCCAGAAGCGCATTGATGAGCTTTCTGGAGGCTTGAAGCGTCGTCTGGTGCTTGCCCGTGCCCTGATCAACCATCCCCATGTCGTCTTTCTAGATGAACCGACGACTGGACTCGATCCCGATGCGCGGCAAGAATTCTGGAAGCTCGTCATTGACCTCAAACAACAGGGGTGTGGGGTGCTGTTGACGACTCACTACATGGACGAGGCACAACGGTTATGCGATCGCCTCCTGCTGCTTCAGCAAGGTCAGGTGATTGACCAAGGCACTCCAATCGAGCTAATCGATCGCACCATCGGCAAAGAAGTCGTTGAAATTGAAGGCGTGGATGAAGCAACACTTCAGGCGCTGGCAACCCAGTTCAATACCTGGTGTCGTCCGTTTGGTAGTGGTTACCTTTTGGCATTACCGCTTGTCCCCACCCCACTGTGGGATCATCTGGTTGCGGCCCAACCGCAACGCCTGACCCGTCGCTATGCCAATCTGGAAGATGTGTTCCTTCGTTTAACAGGAAAAGTTTTGGAATGAAACGCCTCTCTGCGACTCCCTGGGGAGTTTACTCCGTCTGGCATCGACACGCGAAAGTCTATCAGCGTACCTGGCTAGTCAACTTTTTGCCCCCGGTCACTGAACCCATCATGTACCTGATTGCCTTCGGCTTTGGGCTTTCTCCCCTAGTGGGAGACATCACCTATGCCGGGCAGCCCGTCTCTTATCTCCGGTTCATCGCTCCCGCCATGATCGCGATCGGAGTTTTGTTTCAATCCTTTTTTGAAGGCGGCTACGCTAGTTTCATCCGGCTTAATTTCCAAAAAACTTGGCAAGCGTTATTGACCGCTCCTTTAAGCTTCACAGAGGTATTTTTGGGAGACTGGTTGTGGGCAGCTACCAAAGGCATGATTGCAGGAAGTTTAACGGGACTGGTTGCTGTGATCTGGGGACTTTATTCTCCGCTCAACCTGCTACTCTCCTTACCGCTCATGCTTCTAGGTAGTCTCTTGTTCGGGGCAATGGGTCTACTCACTGCCGGAAGCGTCCGCCAGATCGATCAAATCAACATTCCTATCTTCCTGCTCATCATTCCCATGTTTACGTTGTGTGGCACTTACTTTCCCCGTGAAACACTTCCTCCCTTTCTACATGCGATCGCAACCGTTCTACCCCTTTCTTCAATGATCGATCTGCTGCGGTGGAATTTGGGGCTGCAACCTTATTGGTGGCTACAGCTTCTCTGGCTCATCACCTTGATGCTCATTTTTGTGAGTCTGGCAATCCGCAAAATTTATCCTCAACTGGTTAAGTAAACGTAATTACCTAATTCCAAACTGATTTACAGCAATGCTGCACCAAGGATAGGAGCCGGACTGAAGCAGGTTTTGTAACCTGTTGTATGAATGAAACGTAGCATCCTCGCTAGCACCTCCCATGAAATACATTCGCCTCGGTAACACTGGACTTAAAGTTTCGCGTATTTGCTTAGGGACGATGACCTACGGCAGTCCTCAATGGCGGGAATGGGTTTTGCCAGAAGACGAAAGCCGACCGTTTATCCAACGATCGCTGGAAGCAGGCATCAATTTCTTTGACACAGCGGATATGTATTCACTAGGTGAGAGTGAAGCCGTTTTGGGGCGGGCATTAAAGGAGCTTGCGAAACGGGAACAGGTGGTGATTGCCACGAAAATGTTTAACCCAATGAGCGATGATCCAAACGATCGTGGTCTGTCGCGAAAGCACATCTTTGATAGTATCGATGCTTCTTTGCGGCGGTTACAAACAGATTGACCTTTATCAGATTCATCGCTGGGATGATGAAACCCCCATTGAAGAAACGCTGGAAGCTCTACATGATCTGGTGAAAGTAGGCAAAGTCCGATACATTGGAGCGTCCAGTATGTATGCGTGGCAGTTTGCCAAAGCGTTGTATCTAGCAGATTTGCATGGCTGGAGCCGCTTTGTTTCGATGCAGAACCACTACAACCTAGTGTACCGGGAGGAAGAACGAGAGATGCTGCCGTTGTGTCGGGAAGAAGGGATTGGGGTGATTCCTTGGAGCCCACTAGCGCGAGGATTTTTGGCAGGAAATCGGCAAAAGGAACGAAAGGTGAAACAACCCGTGCGAAGACAGATGATTTTGCTCATCAGCTTTACTACCAAGATTCCGATTTTCAGGTGGTCGATCGCGTGGTTGAATTAGCCCAACAGCGCGGCGTGGCTCCGGCTCAAATTGCCCTAGCATGGTTGCTACATCAACCTGGAGTTACGGCTCCCATTATCGGAGCGAGCAAGATGAATCACCTGGAAGATGCTTTGTCAGCCCTGAAGATTGAGTTGACTGAAGCAGAGTGCCAACGGTTAGAGGAGCCATACCAGCCCCATCCAGTGCTGGGGCATCGGTAACTCTAGACTTGCTTCTACTGTAGGAAAAATCGTAAAAGGTTGCAGCCTGTTCCTGTTTGGCGCTCGCTCCAACCACTCACTCAAATCAGCGTTTCTAAAACAGTTGGGCGAACTGAAGCAGCGAAACTCATGACCTCAGTTCACCCGCGACAGATTGCCAATCTGGAACTGAATCTTAACTGCTTCAGCCAAGGTTCAGCGCTTTCGATCCATCTTCACTCTCTTATTTGGGTCTTGCTTGTGAACCCAAGCGAGGAATTTTTGTAGCTTTGGGTCTTGCTTTAGCTTTTCTAGAGTATTCAGGTGCAGTGCCAGATGGAAGTTGTCGTAGAGCGTATGGATTTGTCGGTGACAGGCAGAGCAAATTTGGATCGTGGGGCTAGGGTCGAGACCCTTGCGTTTCGTCTTTTGACGGGGAATCAGGTGGTGTTCGGTGAGAGCAGGCATCTCTCGATAGCAAAGTTCGCAGGGTTGCGGCATCGGTTAGAAATCAGCGGATGGTGAGGAACGGTGACACGTAACTTGATCCTAGCGATCGCCCTTCCGGTACGACATCACCATCCTATTCGGTTTACCCCCACTGCGATAGATTGAAGAAGGTAAGACAATCAGCGTGCAGCTTCGCTGATCCCAAAGGGATCGCTCCCCCTAACCAAGCAATTGGCTCCCGATATAATCTCTAACTAGAGAATTGCTTTGTAAATGATAGGCAATCCTAATGTTGAGGTCAGAGCCCTCTAACGAAATGACACGTAATCTTTCGGTCAATTTATAAAGGCTTGTAGGGGCCTGCAAATATTTAAGCGATGTGAAGCGCTCGCTGCTTCCGAGTTCACCACCCTTCTTCCATAGATACAATATCCCACAAGCGTTCTAGCAAATGGATCGTGTTGCCATTGAGCACGTTTACCTCTCCGGGAAGCTGCGAAGCAACCCCTACTGGAGCGGTATCGAGGTGTGCTTGCGGCCAGATTGTTTTCATTTCAATTGCAGCTTGATAATGAGAAATGACAGAGGAATGCGTCTCATCTGCAATCAGGTGTGCCCGTTCCCTCAACCAATAGATATGCCTAATTTCAACTGCTAGATGCGTCCTATTCAAAATCTACCTAATGATGTAACCAGAAATTCCAACAATTTACTCTTGCAATTATATATAGTACATTTGAACCAAATGCTTCGTAAGAATACGGATGACGCACCTCAGCCGAAAACGTTATGAAGGCGTTGGGACATTGCATGAGTTTGACGTGGAGTTTCTATGCCTGCCCAATGGACAGCAGATCAGGTATTAGCGCTGGCACCCGATGCAGCCTCTGCAAAAAATGGGCGTGGGTTGGCAATCTGTCAGAAGTGGATTTCTTTAGGCCAGCAGCAGTCCGTGATTTGGGGTGAGTGTCAGGGAAGTGGCAAAAATCCTTATCGGACGCAGATTGATCTGAGGGAACCTGCATTTCGTTGTACCTGCCCCAGCCGCAAATTTCCCTGCAAGCATGGGTTGGGACTGTTCCTGTTGCTAGCAGAGCAACCGGGGGAGATGGTTGAGACAGATCCCCCTGCTTGGGTTGCAGAATGGTTAGTCAGCAGGTCACAGCGGACGGAAAAACAAGCAGAGAAGCAGGCAAAACGACAGGAACAGACAGCCGATCGGATCGCACAAGCAAAGCGTGCAGCAGAACGGCAGCGTAAGGTGAGCGCAGGCATTCAAGAATTGCGCTTATGGCTAGAAGATCGGGTGCGGCAGGGATTGGCAACGCTGCCGCAGGAGTCCTATCAGATGTGGGATACGATCGCTGCTCGAATGGTCGATGCTCAGGCTCCCGGTCTGGCACAACAGTTACAAGAACTGGCTGGAATCATCCACACTGGTGCAGATTGGAGCGATCGGGTGCTGGAGCAATTAGGGCGGCTATATTTGCTCATCGAAGGCTTCGAGCAGATTGAAACCTTGCCAACCGCTGTGCAAGCTGATGTGCGGACTCAACTTGGCTGGTCACTGAATCAAGAGGAGGTCTTGACTGGGCAGGCTTACACAGACCTGTGGCTGGTGCTTGGGCAACGCACCGAGGAAGAGGAACGGTTGTGGGCACGGCGAACCTGGCTCTATGGAATTGCCACTCACACCTTTGCCCTCTTGCTGGATTTTGCCCACGGTCATCAACCGTTTGAGCAAAGCCTTTTATCGGGAGCGTGTCTGGAAGCGGAGTTGGTATTTTATCCCAGTGCTTATCCTTTGCGTGCCCTGATCAAAACGCGTCAGGAAGCGGCTGCCCTCCCAAAACCCCCACCCGGTATTGAGGCGATTACAGAAGCTATCGCTACCTACAGCAAGGCATTAGCGAGTTGCCCTTGGTTAGAACGGTTCCCCCTATTGCTGCAAGATGTGGTTCCACGGCAGGAGGAGAAAGGCTGGCTGCTTCAGGATCAACAGGGTGTAGTGTTGCCCCTCTCACGTCGAATGGAAGCAACTCAAGGATGGCAACTCCTAGCCCTGAGTGGAGGATATCCCCTTTCAGTGTTTGGTGAGTGGGATGGCACGTTCTTGAATGTATTGAGCGTTTGGGTAGAGGATTCCTACTATGGCTTTGGCAACTGATTCTCCTTGGCAAGCGATCGCCGCCGCTGCTTTGCTCGGCACAGAACGACAACCGTTTCAACTACCAAACATCTCTGGTAATTTAGGAAACTGCCTGTCTCAATTAAGCGATCGCCCCAACGAATCGGCACTCCTCTCTGCGGTTGGGATGGTGTCCCTACATCAGCGCGTTGGATGGCTTCCCGAAGCGCGATCGGTAACTCAAGTAGAATCCTGTTCATCGGAAGATCTTCCCCGATGCAGTCCTCGTGCTGCACGTTATTTACAGCAAATCCTTGAGGGGCAGTTTCCGCACCTGTTGAGCGAGTGGTTAGAGAAAGCCGCGATCTCTGGACAGCGTGTGCCTGAGATACTGCTCCCATCTCTGCTAGACAAAGGAAGACAGCAACGAGAATTGCGACCATCGGTTCTACCTGTTTTAGGACAACGGGGACGTTGGCTAGCAGCACAGAATCCTGATTGGAACTATGCGGTGGCTTTAACCACAGAAGCAGACTGGGAAACAGGAACGCCATCAGCACGATTGCTCTATTTGCAAGATCTGAGATCACACAATCCTGACCACGCTAGAGAATTGCTGCAATCAACCTGGAAGCAAGAAACAGCCAGCGATCGTGCCAAATTTCTGGAAGCCTGCCGTATTAGACTCAGCCCGGTAGATGAGCCATTTTTAGAAGCGACATTGGGCGATCGGAGTAAGGAAGCCCGGCGAGTTGCAGTGGATTTACTCGCGAGTCTGCCCACCTCACGCCTGTGCCAACACGTAACGGAACACACTTGTCGCTATCTCTCACTTGAGCGCGAGGGACCATCCTTGCACGTGCAGCTACCCAAGCACCTAGATGAAACGCTGATTCAACTTGGGTTTGAACTAAAACCATTGTCCTCCGTAAATAATAAGGTGGGTGAAAAAGCCTGGTGGCTTTTGCAAATGCTGGGTGCAACTTCACCTAGCACCTGGACCGAGCAATCGCAGATGTCACCACGGCAAATCGTCAAGCTAGCCCAATCCCATGAATGGCAGAATGTTTTGCTCGATGGATTTGCATTAGCAGCCAAGCGTCAGGGAAACCATGAATGGTTGGAGGAAGTTATCAGAGTTTGGTTTGCCGGACAAGCATCAATTAATAGAAATGTGGTGCTCGTTGACCTTGGTACTGAAGCTTTAGTTAATGCGTTGTCTGGAGATCGCCATGATGCTCTCTTAATTGATCTGTTCCAGGTTTCTCATAGAAAAATCAATGATTCATTAACGATTTGGTTGCTTCGTTCCAGTTCACAACTATGGAGCTTTGACTTAGCTCGTCTCGTTTTGGATGGATTGGAGAAACATTTGAATAACACCAAAACTTTTTCAAATTCTGATTGGGAACTTAGATCTGCTCTCAAAGAATTTGCTCGTTTTATTCCAGTTAGCCTCACTTCAGAAGTCATGCGGTTACGTGAAAGGCTAGCGAATGATTCTCCCTGGGTGAATAGTATGAACGACCTCATAGCATTACTAGAATTTCGCAAAGACATGACACAGGCATTTGGAGTAGAAGACGGGAATCAGGAAATAGTTAACAAGCTTGGATAATTCTTCTGCATTAATTTCATCAACACTAGAGCATCAACTATGGCAGCCACAAAATCTAAAACTCAACACTCTAACTCCCAATCCCCAACCTCCAATTCCTCTCTCCTCCGCGAACATGCCGAACAGCAGTTTGCTCATGAGCTAGACGAACTGGCAAAAGCCGATACTCGTCAGCGACCGCCAAATTGGAAGCTTTCTCCTTGGGCAGTATCAACCTACTTATTAGGAGGCAAACTAGACAATGGTTTTGAAGTAACTCCCAAGTACATCGGCAACCGCCGTTTGATGGAAGTGGCGATCGCAACTCTTGCCACCGATCGCGCCTTACTGCTGTATGGCGTTCCAGGTACAGCAAAGTCCTGGGTGTCTGAGCATTTAGCAGCAGCAGTTTCCGGTGATTCTACTATGCTGATTCAGGGAACGGCTGGCACGAGCGAGGAAGCCATTCGTTACGGCTGGAACTATGCTCGGCTGCTGGCAGACGGTCCTTCAATGGAGGCATTAGTTGACAGTCCCATGATGCGGGCAATGGCAGACGGCAAAATCGCCCGTGTGGAAGAACTCACTCGCATTCCTTCTGATGTGCAAGATACATTGATTACTGTTTTGTCAGAAAAGACACTGCCCGTTCCTGAACTGAATACAGAAGTGCAGGCGACTAAAGGGTTTAACGTGATTGCCACAGCTAATAATCGCGATCGCGGTGTCAACGAACTCTCTAGCGCCCTCAAACGTCGGTTTAATACGGTGATTCTACCCGTTCCCAACACGATCGAAGAAGAAGTCAGCATCGTGCAACAACGAGTGACAAGCCTGGGACGAGCATTAGAACTGCCTGCCGAGGTTCCGGCTCTAGAGGAAATTCAGCGAGTGGTGACGATCTTTCGAGAATTACGAAGTGGAGTAACCATTGATGGCAAAACAAAACTCAAATCTCCAACAGGAACGCTCAGCCCAGCAGAAGCGATTTCAGTCGTGAACAGTGGAATGTCCCTCTCTGCTCACTTTGGTGATGGCTCTCTAACGGCTAGTGATCTGATTTCTGGTTTAGTTGGAGCTGTTGTGAAAGACCCTGTACAGGATCAGGTTGTCTGGAAGGAGTATCTGGAAACCGTTGTCAAAGAACGGGACGGTTGGAAAGATTTGTATCGCGCTAGCCGTGCGATGCTCTAGGGGCAATCCTCATGTCAATTCACATTTTTGGAATTCGTCATCATGGACCTGGCTCTGCTCGCAGTCTTTGTCAGGCGTTGACGCAACTTCAGCCAGACATTGTGCTGGTGGAAGGACCGCCCGATGCAGAGGCAGTTTTGCCTCTGCTGATTGATCCTCAGATGCGTCCACCTGTCGCATTGCTGGTTTATTCACCCGAAAACCCTCAGCAGGCAGCTTATTACCCTTTTGCAGTGTTTTCTCCAGAGTGGAAAGCCATTCACTATGGGCTGACTCAGCAGATTCCTGTCCGGTTCATGGACTTACCCCAAACTCATCGACTTGCGATGGGAATGGAAGATAAGGAGCAGGGATTAGCGAATAAAGAACAGCCGGAGGATGGGGAGAAAGACGAAACAGAATCATCAGCACTCCCCCAACCCCCAATTCCTAATCTCTACGATGATCCCTTGAGCCTTCTTGCGCAAGCAGCAGGATACAGCGACGGCGAACGTTGGTGGGAACATCTGGTCGAACAACGGCAAGATAGCACGGAGTTGTTTGCTGCCATTCTAGAAGCGATGACCGTGCTGCGATGCTCCCTGGGAACGGCTACGCCAACAGAGGTGGGGCAACTTGCCTCTCACTTTGATTCGTTGGAACGGTATCGAGAAGCCTATATGTGGAAGACCATCCGCGAAGCAGAAAAGCAAGGTTTTCAACGAATTGCTGTTGTCTGTGGCGCATGGCACGCGCCTGCTTTAGCAACGATGCCACCTGCCAAAGAAGATGTTGCCTTGCTAAAGGGACTCCCAAAACTTAAGGTTGAAGCGACTTGGGTTCCTTGGACGTATGGACGATTGACGATTAGCAGTGGCTACGGAGCAGGAATTGAATCTCCTGGTTGGTATCAGCATTTGTGGGAACAGGGAAAACGGAGCGTTGGCGGAGCCCCTCTTCTAGAGAATCCCACCCAATCATCACTTGGCACCACCAGTAGTTCGATTCGTTGGATGACGAAGGTTGCTCGATCGCTGCGAAAACAAGATCTGGATGCCTCTTCCGCCAGCGTCATTGAAGCGGTTCGATTAGCTGAAACATTAGCAGCATTGCGCGATCGTCCCCTTCCGGGTCTCCTTGAATTAAATGAAGCCACCCAAACGGTTCTTTGTTTTGGTGATGCACTGCCAATGCAGTTGATTCATCAGCAGCTCATTGTGGGTGAACGGTTGGGTAAGGTTCCTGCCGAAACCCCAATGATTCCTCTGCAACAGGATTTACAGCGACAGCAGAAGCGACTGCGGCTTAAACCAGAAGCAACAGAAACCAATCTGGATCTGGATCTTCGTAAACCTCTAGATTTAGAGCGATCGCACCTGTTACATCGACTCAACCTATTGGAGATCCCTTGGGGACGGCAACAATCTACAGGTAACACGAAAGGCACCTTCCGCGAATCCTGGCAGCTCCAGTGGCAGCCAGAGTTTGCCATTCACTTGATTGAAGCAGGAATCTGGGGCAATACGATTGAAACGGCTGCCACGACATGGACGTGCGATCGTGCCAATCAAGCCAACCTGCCCAACCTCACTAAGCTGATTGATCAAACCCTGCTGGCAAATCTCTCCCAGGCGATCGTTCACCTGATGAAATGTCTAGAATCAGAAGCTGCTCTGGCAAGCGATATGGCACATCTGACGAATGCTTTGCCGCCTCTAGTCAATGTGATGCGCTACGGTACAGTGCGCCAGTTTGAAACAACAACGGTGGGGCATGTCGTTAACGGGCTGATTACTCGCGTTTGCATTGGTCTACCCGTTGCTGCGGCTTCTCTGGATGATGATGCAGCAACTCAAATGCATCAGCAGGTGAACGACGTGAATGGAGCGATCGCGATTCTTCAACAACCTGATGCTTTAGAAATGTGGCAACAGGTTCTCCTTCAACTGGTAGACCAGCAGGGGTTACATGGGCTGGTGGCAGGGCGCTGCTGTCGCCTACTCTTTGAAGCCGGAGTCTTTCAGCCAGAAAATACGGCGCGACGACTGGGATTGGCACTCTCAACTGCCAGCGAACCTGCTCAAGCCGCCGCCTGGATTGAAGGATTTTTAGCAGGCAGTGGGTTATTGCTGCTCCATAATCCAACGCTTTGGCAAGTTTTAGACGACTGGGTAACTCAGCTATCGAGTGAGACGTTTACTGCAATTTTGCCGCTGTTGCGCCGCACCTTTTCTACCTTTGCTGCCCCTGAACGCCGCCAAATGGGAGAGCGAGTTCGGCAGGGAAATAGTCATCCCCCTGTATTCATCAAAGCGGGTTCGTTTGATAGCGATCGCGCCGATACCGTTCTCCCGCTTGTTGCCCAATTACTTGGTATTGCACCATGACGGACTCTCCTTCAACAGAACGATTGAGACGCTGGCGGCTCATCCTCGGTGGTGGGGCAGCGGATGGCATTTGCGGTTCACCGAACGGCAATGGCATGGAAGGTGACGGCTTTAGTCTAGGAGGGGCAGATCAAGCGATTGATCAGACGTTGAGTGCGCTTTACGAGAGCGATCGTCAAGGTGGACTGGGTGCTTCCTCACCGAAAGTCGCGCGTTGGTTGGGTGACATTCGCACCTACTTTCCCACTTCGGTTGTAAAAGTGATGCAGCAAGATGCCTTGAATCGGCTTAATCTGCACCAAATGTTACTGGAACCAGAACTGCTAGAGGCAGTAGAACCTGATGTGCATCTGGTCTCTAACCTGCTGTCACTAAGTGGGGTAATGCCCGGTAAGACAAAAGAAACTGCTCGAATTGTGGTCAGACGAGTCGTTGAAGATCTGATCCGCAAACTTGAAAATCCAACTCGGCAGGCAGTTTTGGGTAGCCTCAATCGTTCCGTTCGCAACCGTCGTCCCCGCCATCATGAAATTGATTGGCATCGGACAATTCGCGCCAACCTGAAACACTATCAGCCTCAATACCGCACCATCATTCCTGAAATTCGGATCGGCTTTGGACGCAAACGTTCTGCCCTGCGAAACATCATTCTCTGCGTGGATCAGAGTGGTTCAATGGCAACCTCCGTCGTTTATGCCGGAATTTTTAGTGCCGTCTTGGCATCGCTCCCGGCAGTGCAAACCCATATGGTTGTGTTTGATACAGTAGTGGTTGACCTGACTGACTTGCTGCAAGACCCGGTTGAGGTTTTATTTGGAACTCAGCTAGGAGGCGGCACTGACATTAATCAGGCACTCGCTTACTGCCAAGGGCTGATTCGTCAACCACAGGATACGATTCTGGTGTTGATTAGCGACCTGTATGAGGGTGGTAACCAGGATGAAATGCGAAAGCGCATCAGTAGCCTCGTTGCTTCAGGAATTCAATTCATCACCCTGCTGGCACTTAATGATGATGGTGCACCCTGCTATGACCATAGCAACACTCAATTCATGGCATCTCTGGGTATCCCTGCGTTTGCCTGTACGCCCGATCGCTTCCCAGATCTGATGGCAGCCGCCATTAACCGTCAAGATCTCAACCAGTGGGCAGCACAGCAGATTACCTAGCTTGACTGTAATGCTGCAAATCTTCCCACACTGCTATAAGAATCCAACTGCTTAGTTGGATGACCATAACTCATCTGATGTCAGTAGCTAGAAATTATCACTTTGTTAGGACTAGAAAGGGGTGTCTATCAATGGTTTGAGCGACCGAAATCCCGCCACAAATGTGAAAGCATCTAGAAGCTCAAGACACAGTAAGCAAGAATTTGTTTTGACTGCAGAACGATTTCGCGCCACGAATTTGATAATGCGACTCAATAAGTGCCGAGATAAAAAACGATAAAACCTTTGTGGGACAAGAATTTTACGCTTTATAGCGTTGCGCCACGAATTTGAAAGCCGCGCCATTTCTTATAAAACGTACAGCCGTCACGCTATTTTGCCGTACCATCGCTTGCTCTAAATTGGGCGAACTGAAGCAGCGAAACTCACAACTCCAGTTCACCCGCAACAGATTGCCAATCTGGAACTGATTTCAACTGAATTCACTGGACGAAAAAGTGAATGGCTCCTTTGGGTACAATCGTCACTTTCCGTCGAATCGGCTCTACTGGGGCCTGCTGCTCAAATAGCAATTACTCTCCCTAATAAAGCACTCTGCTCCTGATGTAATCTCTACTCATAGGATTGCTCCATGAGCGGTAGGCAATCGCAGCGTGAAGGTGAAACTGCTCCAACGGAATGACACGTAATCCTCCGGTAAATTTAGTAAAGCTTGAAACTAATGATTCGTGTAGGTTTCGGCTTCCAAGCTAACGAAATGACATGTAATTCTTTGGCGATCGCAGAAAATGATGAAATCGTTTTAGGGTAAAGATTTCAAGCAACGACTTACGAGATGACATTTATTTCTTCGGTAGCCCCACGAAATGACACGTAATTCTTCGGTTGAGTTTTCTTTAAAAATTGATGGTCAAAAAATCTAAAAGGCTCGCGGGACAAGGCTTTGAGCCGAAGAGCGATTGTGACATTCATTCCTTCGGTTGTGACACTTATTTCTTCGCTCTACAGTGAAGCAGTCAACACCAGCTTCGAGATCCACGATCGCAAGATTGCTAGTCTCGAACAAGAGGTGCTGCATCTGAGAGCTTTGTCGTGTCCGTTGCCACCGCTCAAAACTGGTAAATAAAAAAGCACCTGGTGACACAGGTGCTGCTCAACTCTATTTGTACAGCCATAATGCCCTAAGCCAGCAGATCCAGACCTTCTTGGTATAAATCTTGGGGTAATTCGCCTTCATCCAAAGCGCGGCGAATCCATGCTTCTAGCAATTTAATGCGCTCCTCTTTCACATCGACCTTGAATTCCAGACTGACCAGAAGTTCAGTTTTTTGGTCAACTTTTGGCTCTGGTTTGACCTTCTCTGAAGGTTGTTCACCGACCCAGCCAGGGAGGAAGGGTTGAGTTTTGCCGTCTGGGGTTTCGCAGTAGACAAATTCTCCTTCTGACCGCTCAACTTTTACCGACTGCCCATAGTAGGGGCTTTCTTTTTCGGTGACGGTGTATTGCTCCCCTGGCGCTAGCTTAGAGGCCGCGTTGTGGCTTTTGGCAGAATACAGCGCGATTTTGACCTGCTTGTGGGTCACAGGTTCACCGGCTTCTGCTTGCTCTAGAAACTCTTCTTTCACCTCATCCGGTGTGGATGAAGAGGCTAATAGATACAGTGCAGACGGTGCGATCGTGTCCAAATTGGCAAATTTTGCCATTTTGTCAGCCACCAACATGTACTGCCTGGCCAGCCGCTCACTCCAATCAAACTCAGTTCTGAGCCAATCGCCAAACAAGCCATGCCCTAAGCGAGACTTGACCTCTAGCAACTTCTGCCCAATCTCGATCGTATCTTGAGCCGAACGCCGAATGAGCGATTTAATCTCGCCCGTGCGTTGCTGTACGACCACACGGGCTTCTACCTCCAACGTTTCGTAACTAAAATCGCGCATCACTTCTACTGTCATCCCTCAACCCTCGCTCAACGTCTTTAATTGCTTTGCCCCTTGCTCTAGCCAGAGATTGACCTGCTCAACTGTGACTCTGTGCTTTTTGGCGATCGCCCCTTCAGTCATCCCAGATATGTGCTTCTCAATCAGCACACTTTGAATTGGTTCTCTCAGGCGAGCGACCGAGGTTTTGAACCAGGAATAGTCAGTTTTGACAATGCCGCCGATGGCATCTTCCCCATTGAGCGATTCATCGAGATTGCTCACCGGTGGCAGATTATAGGCATCCCACGCGACGCGCCACTTGGATTCGGTGATATTGATTCCTCTGATCACCTGGGCTTCGTCAATCTCCATGCCTTGGGCCTTGAGTTTGCGCTGTAGCCGCCTCACTCGTGACACCAGCTCAATCCCTCGACGCGGCTTCTTAATGACGCTGTAGCCATGATCGCGGTTGTGGTGCTGAATCTCACCCTTGATGTAGGGCACAGCAAAAGAGCTAAAGGCGTTGCCTGTGCTGGGATCAAACTTTTCCACAGCGCGAATCAGCCCGATCGCAGCGATTTGCTCCAAATCCTCATACGGTTCTGGGCACTCCGAGGCAGCACGGTGAGCAATTTCACGGGCTAGTCCAATATTTTGCTCCACAATCTGATTTCTCAGTCGAATTGCGGCATCAGTTTTTGTCCCAGCTTGTCGTGCTTCAAAATACTTCCAAAACAACGCCTCTAGCGATGGCTTAGTCATGGTTAAAATACTCAATCTTTCGCAGCTATGCGTATAGTTTGGCTATAAAAGATTACAAATATTAAGGTGTTAATACTTAGGTTTTTACGGTCTGATAAATGAGGTGTACGTAAAGAACAAAAGAATACTTAAAAAAGTCTTAAACCTCGGCAAAAATAGGGCGAGTCGTCACTTATACCTGAGATTATGCGTCGAGAAAACTTTCAAATTGGGGACGTTGTTGTTCCAAAAGATTGGGCTTGGCTGTGGGCACGGAGGCAAGACTTATACCTGCTCACCGTCGTTGAAATCTACCCCTGCACCGTTCAACGATACTCCCGACTGTGGATCATCAAGCTTCGAGTGGACATCTTCAATGTGTGGGGGCGATTTGTGGATCACTTTCTGTGTTCGCAATTCGCGAATGACTACAAGCTACGTACCACGCCCCTTCAAAGTCAGATGGGATCAGCAGCTTCCGTAGTTTTAGCTCCTGTAGAGATCGTTGCTCAATGCCATCTAACACCTTGACGATGTTGCCATAGAGAATGGCGATCGTGTTGATGCGATCAAGTACTTTTTCTAACCGCTCTTCCGTGCATTCATTCTCGTGATGGTATGCATGGATCACGTTGCGGACAGCAATATCTATTTCTTCTAGCTCAAAAATAATTCGGCTGGTGTTGTGAGTCATGGCAGCGCTACAGACTGCCCTAGCATTCACGCTTTTGAATTGTGTTGCTTTGATGAAGGGATGGCGGAAGATTGTAAGGGCAATAAAAAGAGCGATTCACACAAATTAAGACTTCCGGTAGTTCATCCCCCTAAAGGTAGAGTTAGGGAAGAATTGTTCTAGTTTCTGAACGTTGCCCTATGAGAACGATAACGGCTCCCTCTACTCCTTTAGACGGAATCTCAGATCAAGAACTGTGGGAATTCGCGCAAGTTGTGGCGATCGTGGATGAATCTTTAGCAGCTCGCGTCAGCTTTCTAACAGTGGTTGAGCGGCATCCATTCTTGCGGGGGAGGGCGCGCAACCAGGACTGAACGAGATCAACTCTGCTCGGTCTTCCATTCATGAAGCCGTTGCGCTCTCCACGAAGGAGCATTTGGTCAGAGCCGGAGCCATTACCCCTAGCGGCGTCGATTTAGATGTACTGAGGGCCTATTGTCAGCGCCATATCGATGCTAAACACGGACGGAAGCAGCGGTATATTTTTTAACGACATTTGGGTTTCCGTCCGATCGGCGGCAGTGACGGCACCCGCAGAATAGTGGTCGTCGTTTCTTGAGGCGGCGGGGCGGCTGGCAGTTTGCAGAGGCTGATCGGCTTTGCGGTGGGCTTTGCCTTGGCAATGGCTTGGGGCGGGATATCTCGAATTAGCGCGGACGGCGTAGGCAGCGAGGGAGCCGTGCAAGTGGCAACCGTTAGTGCAGTTAAGCCTTGAATCATTGGACAAATCATCTAAGTTCTGGGGGCAACGATGCGGCTAGAGTGCCCTCCTTATTGCAGAAAGTGAGATCAAAAATGAGATCTCATTTTTCCGTGCGTCAAAACTTCTTTACCGCAAAGGTTTACAGTTTCACTTACTACCCTAGAGTAGTAGGGGTCGCAGGTTCAAATCCTGTCGCTCCGATAGATGAAAAGCCAGTCAGTGACTGGCTTTTGTCGTTTCTAGGTAAGGCTTCTAAAGATTCCCAATTCTCAATAAGGGGTTCATAGAATATCACTTTGGCTAGGGGAAACTCAGAAATTGGTATCAAATTGGTATTGGATACCAATCGCTTCACGTCCTGAAAAAAGGACAGATGCCAATGCCAAAAACAGAGAACTTCAAGGGTAATTTACGCCTACGTTGGTCATATCGCGGCACGCGCCATTGTTTGATCCTTGGCTTAGCGGATAGCGCCCGAAATCGTGTAATCGCACAGATGAAGGCGGATGAGATTGAGACATCCACTAGACTTAATCGGCAATAGCTTAATCTAGAAGACATATAGTTATT
>NZ_JCACCM010000039.1:0-3274 GCF_059501405.1 Myxacorys sp. | reverse complement strand
TCGGGGGCTTTCTGAATGTGCAGGCCGGCAGCGCCGTACTCTCCCACCGGGTGGCCCCGGCAGTACCATCCGCGCAGTGGGGCTTAACTTCCGAGTTCGGGATGGGATCGGGTGATCCCCCACGCCATAGCCACCGGCCATACTAGCCTGGGTGTGGAACAAGGGGTCCATCTCTGACAGCACCACGTGCTGTGCCTTTCGTGCCGCTCCACCAGAGCGACTTCTTCAAGTCTGTTGGGGCACGGCCACCTGCAAAATGGCCGGCCAAGCCACACGGGCCCTTAGTACGGCTCGGCTTTGACGCTCGCGCGTCCTGCACCTGCCGCCTATCCACGTGGTCGTCTCCCACGGCCCTTCAGGAGGCTTATGCCTCGGGAAGATTCATCTCTGGAGGGGCTTCCCACTTAGATGCGTTCAGCGGTTATCCCGTCCCAACGTAGCTACCCGGCGCTGCCGCTGGCGCGACAACCGGTACACCAGAGGTTGGTCCGTCCCGGTCCTCTCGTACTAGGGACGGCGTCCATCAATCTTCCTGCGCCCACGACGGATACAGACCGAACTGTCTCACGACGTTCTGAACCCAGCTCGCGTACCGCTTTAACCGGCGAACAGCCGGACCCTTGGGACCTTCTCCAGCCCCAGGATGCGATGAGCCGACATCGAGGTGCCAAACCGCCCCGTCGATGTGAACTCTCGGGGGCGATAAGCCTGTTATCCCCGGCGTACCTTTTATCCGTTGAGCGACGGCCCTTCCACGCGGGACCGCCGGATCACTAACGCCTGCTTTCGCACCTGCTCGACCTGTCCGTCTCGCAGTCAAGCTCCCTTTTGCGTTTACGCTCTCTGTGCGCGATTGCCGACCGCGCTGAGGGAACCTTTGCGCGCCTCCGCTACTCTTTAGGAGGCGACCGCCCCAGTCAAACTGCCCGCCTGACACGGTTCCTAGCGAGGATTCACTCGCCCAGGTTAGATCTCCAATATTGCCAGGGTGGTATTTCACTGATGGCTCCGCAAGAGCTGGCGCCCCTGCCTCATAGCCTCCCACCTATGCTACACAAGCAATACCGAAGAACAATGTCAGGGTGCAGTAAAGGTGCACGGGGTCTTTTTGTCCTGTCGCGGGTACTCGGTATCCTCACCGAGACTCCAATTTCGCCGAGCGTGTGGAGGAGACAGCGCCCAAGTCGTTACGCCATTCGTGCAGGTCGGAACTTACCCGACAAGGAATTTCGCTACCTTAGGACCGTTATAGTTACGGCCGCCGTTTACCGGGGCTTCGGTTCAAAGCTTCACCCCAGCTTTCGCTGAGGCTGACCTCTCCCCTTAACCTTCCGGCACCGGGCAGGCGTCAGTGCCTATACGTCGTCTTGCGCGACTTTGCAGACACCTGTGTTTTTGCTAAACAGTCGCTTGGGCCGATTCTCTGCGACTCCCTTCCCCTTCCAGGCGCGTAGCCCAGTCAAGTACCGAGAGCTCCCCTTCTCCCGAAGTTACGGGGACATTTTGCCGAGTTCCTTCTCCACAGATCACTCGCGCACCTGAGGCTACTCGCCTCGCCTACCTGTGTCGGTTTGCGGTACGGTCACGATGCGAACTCCCCACCGGGGCTTTTCTCGGCAGTCGGCTTAACACAGCTCCCGGAGTCCGGAGACTCCAGTCGGCGTCAGATCTCGGCTACCCGGGCCTTTTCCCTCCCGGGACCGCCTACCTCCTTGCACCGGGACGACCAGCGCCCGGCCCATGCTTCACTCCTGCGTCCCCCCTGCGGGTGATAACGCGCACATCGTGGTACGGGAATATTCGCCCGTTTTCCATCGCCTACGCCCTTCGGCCTCGGCTTAGGGACCGACTAACCCAGGGCGGACGAGCCTGCCCCTGGAACCCTTAGGCTTTCGGTGGGGGGGATTCTCACCCCCCTTATCGCGTACTCATTCCGGCATCCTCACTTCTGGCCGCTCCACGGGAAGGTTTCCACCCCCGCTTCTCTGCTACCAGAACGCTCCCCTACCATCTCACACACAAGGTGTGAAATCCGTGGCTTCGGTGATCGTCTTGAGTCCCGACCATTATCGGCGCAGGCGCACTTGACCGGTGAGCTATTACGCACTCTTTCAAGGCATGGCTGCTTCTAAGCCAACCTCCCGGTTGTCAGGGCACGCCCACATCCTTTCTCACTGAGACGATACTCCGGGACCTTAGCCGACGGTCTGGGTTCTTTCCCTCTCGTATACGCACATTATCGCGCGTATGCTGTCTCCCGGGGTCCATGAGTCGGGCATTCGGAGTTTGGTAGGAGTTGGTAACCCGGTGGGGCCCCGCGTCCTTCCAGTGCTCTACCTCCCGCTCACACGCCCCGAGGCACTACCTCAATAGTTTTCGGGGAGAACCAGCTATCTCCGAGCTTGATTGGCCTTTCACCCCTACCCACGGCTCATCCCAAACTTTTTCAACAGTAACGGGTTCGGCCCTCCACTAGGTGTTACCCCAGCTTCAGCCTGGCCATGGGTAGATCGCTTCGGTTTCGGGTCTGCGGCCACGCACTCTAGTTCGCCCTGTTCAGACTCGCTTTCGCTGCGGCTCCGAGGCATAGCCTCTTAACCTCGCGCGTGACCAGCAACTCGCCGGATCATAATGCAAAAGGCACGCAGTCAGAGGCCTAAGCCTCCTCCTACCGCTTGTAGGCACACGGTTTCAGGATCTATTTCACTCGCCGTCAGGCGTTCTTTTCACCTTTCCCTCACGGTACTGGTGCACTATCGGTCACGGACGAGTATTCAGCCTTGGAGGGTGGTCCCCCCGGATTCCAGCGGGATTTCTCGTGTCCCGCTGTACTCAGGTGCCAGAGCCACTCGTCTTGGTTGCCTTTCGCCTACGGGGCTCTCACCCTGTGTCGCGCGCCATCCCAGGCGGCTTCGGCTAGACTCCAAGCACGAGCGGAACAAGTCCCGCTCTGGTCCTACAACCCCGAGTGCACAAGGCACCCGGTTTGGGCTGGTCCCATTTCGCTCGCCGCTACTCTGGGAATCTCGGTTGATTTCTTTTCCTGGGGATACTTAGATGTTTCAGTTCTCCCCGTTGGCTCCGCTCTCGCGGTGACGGCCCATGACGGCCGCCGGGTTGCCCCATTCGGGAACCCCGGGATCACAGCCTGCGTGCGGCTCCCCCGGGACTATCGTGGCTTGCCACGCCCTTCTTCGCCTGTCCGTGCCAAGGCATCCACCGTGCGCCCTTCGTTCGCTTGGCCGGATCAACTCCGGCCCCACTCGAAAGCCGC
>NZ_JCACCM010000038.1:0-3311 GCF_059501405.1 Myxacorys sp. | reverse complement strand
CAACTATTACCCTGGCGATGCGCTATTTTGACAGGAGGCAACCCTCCCACTATCGTCGCCGCAGATTCGTTTCACACCTCAGTTCGGGATGGATGAGGGTGGAGCCAAATCGCCAAAACCACCAGGAAAACCTAACGGGTCTATCATCCGGAGATGAAGAGAGCCATGAAGGCTGCACAGGATAAGCAAACCGTGTTGGGTCAGGAATTTTGACACTCAAATTATGGACCAACCGAGGTCAAGCCCTCGGTCTATTAGTATGCGTCGACTGCACGCATTGCTGCGCTTCTATCTCGCACCTATCAACGGGTGTTCTACCCGTGACCTTACTGGGTTAACCCCATGGGAGTACTCATCTTGAGGGGGGCTTCCCACTTAGATGCTTTCAGCGGTTATCCACGCCACACATGGCTACCCAGCGTTTACCGTTGGCACGATAACTGGTACACCAGCGGTGTGTTCTTCCCGGTCCTCTCGTACTAAGGAAGACTCCTCTCAATACTCCTACGCCTGCACCGGATATGGACCGAACTGTCTCACGACGTTCTGAACCCAGCTCACGTACCGCTTTAATGGGCGAACAGCCCAACCCTTGGGACGTACTACCGCCCCAGGTTGCGATGAGCCGACATCGAGGTGCCAAACCTCCGCGTCGATGTGAACTCTTGGCGGAGATCAGCCTGTTATCCCTAGAGTAACTTTTATCCGTTTAGCGACGGCCTTTCCACGCAGCGCCGTCGGATCACTAAAGCCGACTTTCGTCCCTGTTCGACATGTACGTCTCACAGTCAAGCTCTCTTGTGCTTTTACACTCAACGGCTGATTTCCAACCAGCCTGAGAGAACCTTTGCGCGCCTCCGTTACCTTTTGGGAGGCGACCGCCCCAGTCAAACTGCCCCCCTGATACTGTTCCCGCGCCGGATCACGGCAGCAGGTTAGACTTCTAGCCTTAGCAGAGTGGTATCTCACCGATGACTCCCTTGCTCCCACAAGAGCAAGATCAACGTCTCCCACCTATTCTGCGCAGCCAAAGCCCGAAGCCAATACCAGGCTACAGTAAAGCTTCATAGGGTCTTTCTGTCCAGGTGCAGGTAGTCCGTATCTTCACAGACACTCCTATTTCGCCGAGCCTCTCTCCGAGACAGCGCCCAAATCGTTACGCCTTTCGTGCGGGTCGGAACTTACCCGACAAGGAATTTCGCTACCTTAGGACCGTTATAGTTACGGCCGCCGTTCACCGGGGCTTCAGTCGCCAGCTTCAGGGTTTCCCCCTGACCGACTTCCTTAACCTTCCGGCACTGGGCAGGCGTCAGCCCCCATACTTCGTCTTTCGACTTCGCGGAGACCTGTGTTTTTGGTAAACAGTCGCTTGGGCCTCTTCACTGCGACCACCTCTCGGTGGCACCCCTTCTCCCGAAGTTACGGGGCCATTTTGCCGAGTTCCTTAGAGAGAGTTATCTCGCGCCCTTGGGTATTCTCAACCATCCCACCTGTGTCGGTTTCGGGTACAGGTAATTCTGGATTAACGTGGTTAGAGCTTTTCTTGGAAGCTTGACGTCACACACTTCGGGTCCGTAGACCCTCGTACTCATGGCTCCGCTCAAGACGTTTTCACCGTCTCTCATCGCCTCGCACACTTGAACTCCTAACCAACATGGAGCTGTGTTAGCCTTCTCCGTCCCTCTGCACAATCCAGAATCAGTATCGGAATCTTAACCGATTATCCATCGACTACGTCGTTTGACCTCGCCTTAGGACCTGACTCACCCTCCGCGGACGAGCCTTCCGGAGGAACCCTTGGGATTTCAGGGCATTGGATTCTCACCAATGTTTGCGCTACTCAAGCCGACATTCTCACTTCTGCTTCGTCCACACCTGCTCACGCTGATGCTTCACACTACAACAGAACGCTCCCCTACCAAATGGTAGTAATTTAACCATTTCCATCGCTTCGGTATGTCACTTAGCCCCGTTCATTTTCGGCGCAGAATCGCTTGACCAGTGAGCTATTACGCACTCTTTCAAGGATGGCTGCTTCTAGGCAAACCTCCTGGTTGTCTCTGCACTCCCACCTCCTTTATCACTGAGATGTGATTTGGGGACCTTAGCTGGTGGTCTGGGCTGTTTCCCTCTTGACGATGAAGCTTATCCCCCACCGTCTCACTGGCAGAATCTACATCTGGTATTCAGAGTTTGACTCGATTTGGTACCGCTCTCGCAGCCCGCACCGAATCAGTGCTTTACCCCCAGACTTAAACTTCTACCGCTGCGCCTCAACACATTTCGGGGAGAACCAGCTAGCTCCGGGTTCGATTGGCATTTCACCCCTAACCACAGGTCATCCGCCGATTTTTCAACATCGGTCGGTTCGGACCTCCACTTGGTGTTACCCAAGCTTCATCCTGCCCATGGTTAGATCACCCGGGTTCGGGTCTATAAACACAGATATCGCGCCCTATTCAGACTCGCTTTCGCTCTGACTTCGACATTCCCGTCTTAATCTACCTGTGCTTATAAGTCGCCGGCTCATTCTTCAACAGGCACACGGTCAGACGTTGAATCGTCCTCCCATTGCTTGTAAGCAGATGGTTTCATGTTCTATTTCACTCCCCTCCCGGGGTTCTTTTCACCGTTCCCTCGCGGTACTAGTTCACTATCGGTCACACAGGAGTATTTAGCCTTACGAGGTGGTCCTCGCGGATTCACACGGGATTTCACGTGCCCCATGCTACTCGGGATCCAGCTAGGTCGCTTCTGTTTTCGACTACAGGACTTTCACCTCCTCTGGTGCAGCTTCCCACTGCTTCGTCTAACGTTCACGATCCACATCGCTGTCCCACAACCCCAGAATGCATGCATCCTGGTTTAGGCTGTTTCCATTTCGCTCGCCGCTACTCCGGAAATCGCGTTTGCTTTCTCTTCCTCCAGCTACTAAGATGTTTCAATTCGCTGGGTTGGCTCTGACTCCCCTATGGATTCAAGGAGCAGTATTTAAGGTTGCCCTATTCGGAAATCACCGGATCAAAGCCTGCTTCCAGCTCCTCGGTGCATATCGTCGGTCGCCACGTCCTTCATCGCCTCTGTGTGCCTAGGTATCCACCATCTGCCCTTGTTAGCTTGACCACTAACTTGTCTTTACATTGGTGTCTATGAAGCGTTAATTGCCTCATCCATTGATCAATCAATCGATGAATGAACACAACTAACCTTCTACCTGACTTAATTGCTTATCACTATGCAGTTTTCATGGTTCTCGCTGGAATGTCTCCCAGCAGGCAGCTTAGTTCAACTAATACTGTTGCTGAATACAT
>NZ_JCACCM010000037.1:0-3378 GCF_059501405.1 Myxacorys sp. | reverse complement strand
AAATCTCCTCAAGCTCAGCTAACCAGCTTTTAGATTCTCTTTATAAATTAGCTCTCAGTTTGACAATCAAGCGGCTGAATTATTCATTAAATGTGCGGCGCTCATCGCATGACCAGCATTGCAAAACCCGATAGCTACAAGGTTAAAGGATAATCTCAAGCCTCTCCAACTTCAACCTGTCTCTTTTTTGAATCATGCACCAAAGCCGTTTTTGGGCAAAGATTGGATTGGCTACCTCAGTGCTGAACCTAAGCAACGATTCCGCATCCGCATTCGCGAATCGAAACTGCTTAAGGCTAGCGCTAAAACATTCAAAGCTGCTGTAGTGTTTGCACACCTGCAACCGCATCAAACCCAAATACTCAAGCATCGCCGCTGCTTGTGGGGGCACTGGTTGTTTATCGCGGGACTCCGCCTCGAAGACGGGTAATTGCTGATTGTTGCCACTTCGGATGCTCCCCAAACAGCAATTTCGGATTATGCGGCGCGGTGGGGCATCGAAACGCTATTTGGCATTCTCAAGGCTCGTGGCTTTTGTCTTGAATCCACTCACATCCGCGATACTAAACGGTTGGAAAAGTTAATTGCGTTGCTGACCTTAGCCTTGTGCTGGGCGCATCGCATCGGTGAGTGGATGGTTGAGCAAAAACCCATTACCTACCAAGCTCGTTGTTACCCCCTGAACCTATTGACTCCATTCGTCCCAGGCTGCCTTTGCCACCTTTGCAATCACCTCTTCACGAGTCGCATTGTTAGCTCTGGAATCTGAAACAAACACTGCGATCGCCAAGTGTCGCCCGTTCGGAAGCGACACAAGTCCCACATCATTGGTTGCAGCCGTTATCCCATCGACAGTACGCGATGTACCAGTCTTGTGCGCTACGACCGTTCCATCTGGCAATAGTCCTTTAATGCGCTTTGGACCTGTCGTTGTCTCTATCATCCATTGCAGCAATAAGGCTTGACTGGATTTTGAAAGCCCTTCACCCTCATGAAGGGCACGTAGCAAATTAACGGCAGCATCAGGCGTTGCATAGTTGCGATACTGCAATGTGGAATCTTGCCCTTGCTGCTCATTCTCTGTATTTGCCACAATAATGTCATTCACACCGAGACTCCGCAAGTATTCCATAACAACCTCTGGTCCACCAATTAACCGCAGCAGCCTATCACAAGCCGTACTATCACTTTTAGAAACCATGTACTGCAAAAGTTCAGACAGGCTAAATTCCATTCCTTGCGAATTCTCATCCAGAATCTGGCTGTCCTGAACGATATCGCTTGCCTCAACGTGAACTTTCTGGTCTAACTGTAGTTTCCCTTGATCAACTTGAGCCAGAACAGCCATCGCAATGGGAAACTTGTAAACGCTTTGCATCGGAAATCGCTGCCCCCCACTCAGAGACACTGACTCTCCGGTTTCTAACACTGTAGCTGTACCCCCAACCTGTCCCTGAGCAGCTTGAGAGATTTGTTCAATGCGATCGCGTAGCTCATTTTTGTTATTCGTATTAGATGCTACGACCTCTTGTGATGCATTTGTTTGATTGTCTTGGGTGGTTGCTCTACTGCTGGAGTTGTTCCTCATACAACCAACAATCAGTAAGGACAAACAAAATACGCAAAGCCACACATTTTTCATTATTGCTTGCATCATAAAACTTGAATTGGAACTGCGAACAGCCTAGAGCTACACTCGGTAGTTATCAGATTTCGGAATTCGAGAAATTTTCATCTCTCAATAAAATATAGGTTTCAGTTCAATCGACGAGATACAAACCAGAACGTTAGCAACGAGGAGCCGACAAGTGCAACAAAATCAACGATGATGCGTTGCGTCATGGGCTGTAGCAGAACTTGTTTTAGGGCTGATGCAGCATAGGTGGCAGGGCTAAAATAGCCTACGAGTTGCAATATCTCCGGTAAACGGCTAGCAGGTAACAGAACAGGTCCAATAAAGAGTGCGAGCATCGTTACCAGAAGCGTTAATCCGCCTCCCACTTCTGGAGTTGGGGAATTTGTACCGATCGCTGCCCCAATTCCAGCTAATGGTAGAACACACAACGGAACTACCAGCAGAATTAATGGATGAAGCATTAGTGGTATGTGCAGAAACCATATGCCAAAAAGAATTGTCACGAGTAAGGAGGGAAACGATAGCACAAAGAATGCGGCTACAACTGCAACAATGAGCAGCGATCGCTGAATTGGTAATGTCGCGTAATAATCTAAAGTACCAGAGAAACGCATGTAACAAAACCGAGACGATACATTCCCTAAGTTGCCAAACATGAGGGACATGACCAAGCTTCCAGCAAGAATCGCATGGAGAGCTTCAGGATCATTTTTGGAGGCAAAGCTTCCTAACGCAATGATGCTCAAGATTGGACTAATTGTTGCAGTGAGCATCATCACCTGCCAGGACCAACGCCAATTGCTTAACTCCATGCAGAGTAGGTCAAATAGTTGCAGGGGTAGAGACAGGGGTTTACGCTTGAGTTGCATAGTGCAGATACAAGTCCTCTAAGGTAGCAGAATACAAGCGAAAATCGTCAATTTGAGTCAGGTTAAGACAATTGAGGGTTGGCTCGACTTGATGCCACTCCAGAAAAACGCGCCAATGACCCGGAGAGCGGCGATCGCAGGCTAGTTCTTGGGGTAAGACGGGAGGATTGTCCGCCTCAAAGAATAGTTCCAGGCGCAGCATTCGATCCACTTGTCGCTTCAAGTCACTGGGACGGCCAATCGCTACTAGCTTTCCTGCTTGCAAAATTCCAACTCGCTCAATGGCCTTTTCTGCTTCGATCGCGTCATGAGTGATGAGGATAATTGTCACTCCCTGTTCTCGGTTTAGGTGTCGCAGGTTATCCCATACCAACTTTCGCCGTTGAGGATCCAAATCATTGGTTGGTTCATCTAGAATTAGCACTGGGGGAGAACCTGCCATTGCGACAGCTAACCGCAGTAACCGCAGTTGCCCACCTGAAAGCTGAACCACAGGCTGATCATGCCACTCAGTCATTTTCCATTGGTGGAGCAAGCGATCGGATTCCTGCCGTGCTTCTCGCCGACTCATTCCTCGCAGGTGGGCGGTAAAATACAAACTTTCCGCGATCGTTAAATTCTTTACAGCACCAGTCTCTTGAGGCATATAGCCCACATTCATTTGCACAATTTGAGGAATGGTGGTGATATTCCTGCCCAAAAAATTGATTGTTCCGGCACTGCTGGTTAACAAATTCACCATCTGTCGTACCAAAGTACTTTTTCCCGCACCGTTGTCCCCCAAAATGCCGAGAATCTCGCCTTGCTCAATTTGCAAGCTAATGTGATCATTGGCAGGTTTAGATTGCCCTGGATAGACCTTAACGAGATTTT
>NZ_JCACCM010000036.1:0-57920 GCF_059501405.1 Myxacorys sp. | reverse complement strand
AAATTTCGAGATGTGCCGATTCCATGCTAATTCATCTTCTCATTCAGCAACGCCATATTTCCCACTGCTTGTTAATTCTTGCAGAAATGTTAGCTGTACTGATTCTCGGTGCTAATGTTAACGATGTCTTTAGTGATGCACGAATGCACTTCTGCTGGCGCATTTTGTATTTGCGAGATTGCACTAGCACTACGCATTTGTGCAACTCATTATATTCTTGCTGCTTCAGCAAACTGTGATCATATCTTTAACTCTTATATTCAAAGTATCTTTCTATAACTGATATCGTTTTCGGTTTTATTCCCTAGCAGCCGACAGGCGCTATGTTGTGCGGTGGTGCTATACATGCTGCCATTGATTTGTTGGAGAAATTCTCTCAACTCTTCAGAGTGATGGTACTTTGCGCCATCCCAGAATAGCAGCAAGCGTTGATCTACTGCACTACCCCCAGCTATCATGCGTAACAGCGTTGATTTTCCTGAACCCGAAGGGCCAGAAGCAACGCGACGAGCGATCCGGTCTTGACCTCCAAATTTACGTCGTCAACTGCCCGAAATGAACCGAATTTTTCGTCACGCCTTGAATAGAAATGCCCATAATCAATCTCGATTTCTTGGAGTGGGAAGGTGTAATATCAATTTTCTAAATTAATGCGACAGACCTTGCAGAGGCACAGCACTGCCATGCCCTAACAGAAGCCTCTCAACATCAATTACTCAGTGTCTTTAATGCGAGTTTTGCGTTCTAGAATTTCTTTCAATACCAAGGTCACGACCGCTAGTAATGCCAGTAAAACGGCAGCAGAGTAGGCAGCTTCCCCTTCGTACTGTTTGTAAGCTTCTTCTACAAACAACGGTAAACTTTGAGTCTTGCCAGCGATGTTGCCCGAGACTACAGACACGGCTCCAAACTCGCCCATTGCTCTAGCATTGGTCAAAATTAATCCGTAGAGCAGTCCCCACCGAATGTTCGGTAGGGTGACCCGCCAAAACGTTTGCCAATCGCTCGCACCCAAGATTTTTGCCGCTTCTTCTTGATCGGCTCCGGCTTCTTCCAGCACCGGAATCACTTCACGCGCTACAAACGGCATACTGACAAACGCAGACGCTAACACCATTGCCGGAAACGCAAACACAACCCTGATTCCATGATTTTGCAGCCAACCCCCAAACCATCCTTGCTGCCCATAGAGCAGTACGATCATCAATCCTGCTACTACGGGAGAGATGGAAAACGGCAGGTCAATAATGCTGAGTAGAAAGGTTCGACCTGGAAATCGCCGCCGCGCGATCGCCCAAGCGGCACATAAGCCGAACACCGTATTCAAGGGCACGCAAATGAGAGCCATCAGCACCGTGAGCTTGATCGCGTGCAAGAAGTTTGGCTGAGTTAGGTTCACGAGAAAAGGCCCAACGCCTTTGCTAAACGCTTGCATGAAGACGTTTAAGGCAGGGATGTAGAGAACGAGAGCGAGGTATGCGATCGCAACGCTAACTAATGCGATCGAAGCCCAACTTTTAGATTTCGCTGGCTTTTTCTCAGAGGTTGCCCGAGCTGTTGTTAGAAGGGGATCTACACTAGTCATACCGTCTTGCCCAAGCCTGTAGTAAGTTAATTCCAATCAGTGCAACTAGTGAGATGATCAACAACACCATGCCGACCACCGTTGCACCCGAGTAGTCGTATTGTTCTAATCGCTGAAAAATTAACACTGGCGCGATCAGATCCTTAAAGGGAGTATTTGACGCAATGATCACCGTCGAACCATACTCTCCAACCGCGCGCGAGAATCCCAGCGCAACTCCGGTCAGAATAGCAGGCAGAAGCGGCGGAAAAATGACGTGCCGAAAGGTCTGCCACGGCGAAGCGCCTAAACACCAAGCGGCTTCTTCAATGTCCTGCTCTAGCTCTGCCAACACGGGCTGCACCGTCCGGATTACAAAGGGCAGTGAGATAAACGTCATTGCCACGCCTACCCCAATTCGAGTAAAGGCAATTTTGATGCCAAACGGCGCAACCAGTGAACCTACCCATCCGTTTTGGCTGTAGACGGTTGCCAATGTCAAACCTGCAACGGATGTCGGTAACGCAAAGGGCAAATCAACTGACGCATCAATAAATCGCTTTAATGGAAAGTCTTCACGCACCAACACCCAAGCGATCAGGGTGCCAAACACTCCGTTGAATGCTGCTGCAATGAATGAGGTAGTAAACGTCACATCATAAGCAGATAGGGCAGTTGGGCTAGTGGCAATTTGCCAAAACTTGGCAGGGCCAACGGCACTTGCTTTGGTTAGCATTGCTAGCACCGGCAAGATGAGCATCACGGCTAAGTAGCCGATCATGATCCGCCATGTCCAAGGTGCATGAATAATTTGACGAAGGAAGGCTTTTCCGAACGTCGGTTTCTGCGGAACTGAAGAAATAGCCATTGGTGAAAAAATGGTGAAAAAAGCTGAGTTGAGATAAGCGGTTAGCAAAGTGGATGGGGACTGGCAGCCGATCTGCCCACTGAGAAGGCTGAATTTAGATCAAACGCTTACGATCGACTACCAGACAATACTACGATTGAGCGCGAATGCTATCGAACGTGCCGCCGTCCTCAAAGACTTTCTGGGCTTGTTCCCAACCGCCAAACTCGTCGATTTTTCCTAACTGCTTCACAGGTGGGTACTTGTCGGTAAATTCCTTCTGCTTGCCCAAATCGCCTAATGGGCGGAATCCGACTTTGGCAAATTCTTGCTGGGCGTCTGGCGTAAACAAGAACTGTACAAAGGCTTCAGCCGCTTCGCGTGTCCCGTGCTTGTCCACATTTTTGTCCACCACTGCCGTTGGCGTGTCGATCGAGATGTTCACATCGGGTACAACAAAATCCAAAGCTTCACCCTTTTGCTTTGCCAGAATCACCTCATTTTCGTAGTTCACCAGAGCATCTCCCTGACCTTGCTTGGCAAACGCATCCGTCGATTCCCGTGCATCTTTCGCTAACACCACCACGTTCTTGTACGCCTTCGCGACAAAATCCTTGGCTTTGGCTTCATCGTTTCCAGCTTTGATAGCAGAGTTCCACAATGCAAAGTAGTTCCAACGCGCACCTCCCGAGGTTTTCGGGTCAGCCGTCACCCACTTGACATCATCCCGCGCCAAGTCAGCAAATGATTTGATGCCTTTGGGATTGCCTGGACGGGTGATTATAGCAGCCACTGTTTCACCCACATTGCCATTGTTGGGAACGCGCTGATTCCAGTTGGGGTTGACGAACCCAGCACTCACCAGTTTGAGAACATCCGCTCCGATCGCGAGATGCACAACATCCGCTTCTAAGCCATCTACGATCGCGCGAGTCTGAGAACCCGATCCTCCATAACTTTGATTGAACGTGACGTTCTGACCGTTGTGGTCTTTCTTCCACTGCTCCACAAACTTAGGAATGATGGCATCATGTGCTGCTTTGGGCACCGCATAGCCAACTAACGTCAATTGAATATCTTGCTGCTGATTAGAGGCTGGGCTGGCACCGCTTGGGCTAGCGTTATTAGAAGCGCTGTTACCAGACGAGCAAGCCGCGATCGCAACACTCAACACCGCCCCCATCAGAAACAGCGATATAAACCCTCGAAGCGAACCGAATTTAATCTTAAACTTAAATGGGTTAACCATTTCCTGCACAGTTTGTAGCGTGCGCTGCCAAGCCTTCATTCTGTCATCTCCCAAACAATCTACGGTTTCCCTCTCAAGTTACCGTAATTACAGTAGACTCTGATTGTACCGAGTACGGGTGACAAACGCAAGAATAATCTCCTGCATCTTGAGCGGCAAAGGCGAGATTGATTTGATCGGCTCAGGACTGGCACAAGGGCTTCTTGGTGGCAGGATCAGCAATGCTGAGCAAATCGGCGCGATAGACCATCCTGAAAAACTAGCAGTTCTCCCGGTTGGAGAGCCGTCCAGGCTTCATTATCGGTCAGTGGCGTCGTAGCGATGACGGCCACTCGATCGAGTGGCGTGGTCAATTCCTGGAAATCAACGGTCACTTCTTCGTCTATTAGGTGAGCGGCGGCGAAGGGAGCCTGACGCACGATGTAGCAGAGTTTTGTAGAGCAATGGGCGAAAAAAGATTCTCCGTCTGACAGCAGGTAATTGAACGTCCCATAATGCGCGATGTCTTGAGTAACGGCTTGTAGTACGACGTACAACTGCTCTAAAGTCGGCTTGCCCTGCGGAAACGTTTGCCGCAACGTATTGAGGATCAAACAGAAAGCGCGTTCACTGTCAGTTTGCCCGACAGGAACATAAAACCCCTGACGGGCTGGCTCAAAGTTGGGCAAGTCGCCATTGTGAGCAAACACCCAATATCGTCCCCAAAGTTCACGCTGAAAGGGATGGCAATTTTCTAGTGCCACTTTGCCAAATGTTGCCTTACGAATATGAGCAATTACATGCTTCGACTTGATCGGGTAGTGGCGGACTAATTCGGCGATCGGGGATGCGATCGCGGGTTTTTCATCGAGAAATACTCGGCAACCTGCCCCCTCAAAAAAGGCAATTCCCCAGCCGTCCTGATGTTCATCTGTCTTTCCGCCTCGTGCCGCAAAGCCTTCAAAGGAGAAGCAGATATCTGTCGGCACATTGCAGTTCATTCCCAACAGTTGGCACATTTAACCCGCCTGCAAGACACTATGACTGATTGTAATGGGCCAACTGATTGTAACGGTGGAGGTTTAGTCTTTTGGAATTTATCTGGAGATGAAGTGCGACTTCAAGCAGGAGAGCTTTGAGAGTGTGATAGTATGCTAATTCAAGTAATCTACTATAAATCGATAAGTTTGCCGTAGTTTAATCAGAACTCACTCTAAGGTTCACTCTATCGGCAGAAATTTAAGATGATTTTCCTTGTCACTCCTTGCGGATGCTCATGCTGTTAACCGATTTGCAAGCTATCTATCAGCGCGATCCTGCTGCTCGCCACTGGCTAGAAGTGATCACGTGCTACCCCGGACTTCATGCCCTCTGGTTTTACCGCATCGCCCACTGGCTCTACCTGCTTGGGCTGCCTGTTATCCCTCGGCTAATTTCGCAATTGGCACGATTTTTAACTGGGGTGGAGATTCATCCTGGCGCAACCATTGGTCAAGGAGTAGTGATTGATCACGGAAGCGGCATCGTAATCGGAGAAACTGCGATCGTTGGAAACAACTGTTTGCTGTATCAAGATGTCACCCTGGGTGGAACCGGAAAGGAAACCGGAAAGCGGCATCCAACCCTAGGGGAAAACGTGATCGTAGGCGCAGGCGCGAAAGTATTGGGCAATATTCAAATCGGTAATCAAGCCCGGATTGGTGCGGGTTCAGTCGTGTTGCGAGACGTGCCCTCAGATTGCACGGTTGTCGGCATTCCAGGACGAATCGTGAGAGAAAAGAAAACGAAAGAGAGCCTCAATACCGATGCACTGCCCGACGTTGAGGCTCAGGTGATTCGAGTACTGTTCGATCGCATTCAGGAGTTAGAACACGCGATTGCGCATATCCAATCGACGCAAGGCGTACCTCGGCAGGAATCGCAGAAGCCAATGACATCGGTAGCAACTCCCTCTCTTAATCCTCGTAACAATCATGCAGTCTCCGATCATGCAGTCTCCAATCAACTAATTGAAGAGTTTCTAGATGGTGCAGGAATTTGAAGCCGACAACTCTCGTAAAGGTCACTGCTAAAGATGATTAAACCAGATATGCCAACAGCGCGACTAACGCCCCTCATACCGTACTACCCAACCTATACCCGATCGTTTAATCGGCGATCGCTCTTACCACCAACATCAGGTTCTCTTTGGCGCATTGATCAGGGTATTGTGCGAACCTTAACTTGGCTAGAGGATGGAACCGTAATTACACTTGGGATTTGGAAAGCGGGAGATATCGTCGGACAAACCCTTTCCAGGGTTAATCCATTTCAAATGGAATGTCTCACTGCCGTAGAAGCGATCGCTCTACCGCCAGAAAGTTTGTCTCATATGACAGAAGCAGTACTGGGGCACATTCAGTGCTTAGAAGAACTCACTGTTATTCGACATCACAAACGCATTGAGGATGCTCTGATCCAGTTGTTACTTTGGCTGGCGAAGCGATTTGGGCGAACGGTGAAGCAAGGACACTTACTCGACTTTCACCTGACTCATCAAGATTTAGCAGAACTCTTGGGCACAACCCGCGTGACGGTAACTCGGATTCTTAGTCATCTTGAAGAGCAAGGATTGATCAACCGCTTGTCTCGCCAACAGATGGTCATTAGCGATATGGAAGTTTGGCACTATGAGATTTAGAGCATGTGAGATTTAGAGCATGTGAGATTTAGAGCATGTTGAACCAACAGCATAGCCATCATTTAGGTAGAACCATTTAGGTAGAACATAGAACAAGCTATTGACTGTCATATTGACTATCAAATGTAGTGTGAGCATCTTTGCCGCGATCGCAAAACAACTAGCGCTATCGGTTCGAGACGCTCACGCTACGGGATGCAAATAGATTGATCTACATTACTTAGAAAGATTTGGTTCCACAACAGTAGGAAAACTCGCAAAATTACGCCGTACCCAATCCATTCCTACTTCATTGTTGAGTTTAATTTTCTGAGGCGTGTCGGCATAAATCTTTCCTAAAATATCGGCATCTTGATTCACGACAACCTCACCAAACTTGAGATACGTGCTGCCAAACACCTTGAAGAGTGGGTGCTTAGCCTGACCAAAGAGCAGGATGTATGTCCGAGTGCAATTCTCGGATTCTGGCACAAAGATATGACACTGAGCCGCTTTCCCCAACGGCATTTCGCCATGAAAAATGACCAAGGACGGGAAGTGATTTTCCAGGTGCGCTTTAATCGTGCTAGGCAACAACATGAGATCGGGTTTTCTCAGCTTTTCGGTCAAGCTGTAAGGAGCAGTAGGCATGTCATAAAACGCATGGGAATGATGCCCCTGATCAATAAATTGATGAAACTCGACATCGGTGATGCGAAACAAGTCTCGATGCGTGCCGTTTTGGTGATTGTAGTCATGCATATTCAGCAGCATGGTCAACAGATCGGTTTCCACACTGCGATCGGCAGTATGCCCAATAAAGGAATACGTCTCTGCGATCGCATTCAGCACAGTAGGAATGGGAATTTTCGGTTCGTGACCTGCATACGACCAAACGAAATCGCCTTCGATAATGAGGTCTAAAGGGTTCAGTTGCGGTAATGTTCTTTTGTTCGATCCTGGCAAGACAGTGCAGCCTTCAGCATCAAACTTCAGTGCATGAAATGGACAGACAACCGCACTCCTACCATCGTCTTGGGGTTCGCACCATCCTTCTGACAACATGGCCCCCATGTGCGGACAGGCGTTGGGCAGGGCGTGAACCTCTCCAGTAGCATCTTTCCACATCACATAATCAGCACCGTACAACGAGATCTTGCGAGGTTGATTCACGGTCAGCATCGACTTGTGCGCCAACAACCAAGGCGCACCGGGAAGCATAGACTGCATAGTGTTCTCCGCTAGATATAAAATTGTGAAAAATCCGTCGTGTTTTTAAAATATGACAAAACATTCGCTTTCGTCAAGAAGTTTGCGTCGTCAGCCCAAACAGCAGCGAGGAAAAGAACGGGTCGAAAAAATTTTGGATGCGGCGGCAACCGTGTTTGACGAAGTGGGCTACGAAACAGCGACCACCCATCTAATTGCTGCAAAAGCGGGCACAGCGATCGGGTCTCTCTATCAGTTTTTTCCAGATAAAGCTGCCATCTTTCAAGCGATGGAGTTGCGCCACAGTGAGCGGGTCAAACGAATGTGGGCGCAGACCAACACCCCAGAAATTGTTCAGCTACCTCTCCGCCAAATGATTCACGCCGTTGCAAGTGCTGTCGCAGAACTGTTTGAGCAACCAGTGTCACGGGTGGTGTTTGTGCAGTTTTATGTCTCTCGCGAGATCTTCCAGTCGATCGATGAAAGCATGACCCAGGAAGCGATTAATTTTATGGCAAGTCTCTTGCAGCAGCGAAACTCAGCTTTGAGTGAAGCGCAGTGCAGCTTACTAGCAGAGGTGTGCGTTCACAGCAGCAATGCAGTGATGCTTGCTGCACTGCGTAACCCGGATCTCCAACATAGGCAACAATTGACTGATCAAATTGAAGAGTTGCTCGTATCGTATTTAGAGCCGCATGTAGGAGACAATCTGTCAGATGATGTAATGAAAGTAATGAAATGTCCCCATTGCCAATCTGAGCAGGTATCAAAAAATGGGTATCGTCGGGGAAAGCAGTGTTATCGCTGCAAGAACTGCGGGAAACAGTTTGTCGAGTCTAAGCGATCCTTCGAAGCTTGGCGAAGCCAATCGCAACAGATTAGCCAGAATCGGTCATTTGATAAACGGCAATAGGTCAAACTCTTGACGGATATCCAGGAGAGAACGATCGAGTAAGGATTCAAAATCAAGAAATGGAACCAACTGGGATCTCTGACGTGACTTCAACCACATTGAAATCAATTCTGGGAATAGTTGAGGCAACACAACGAAAATCGAGGCATATAACCAGAGCACTCCATGCTCTTTGATCAAGTCGTCATACATCACGCGAATTGCAGGGCTAATGGTTGGATCTTTAATCGTGTTGAGGTGATCCCGAAACTTGTAGTTGCTTGTCCACCAAGTGAGCGGCAAAATTTTGAGTTCATCGTACATGCCTGTATCGCAACCGTAGATAATGTGCGAGACATCATGTGCCAGCAAAATTTTTGCAAAGTCCGGGGGGAGTCCTCTTGAATCGGTGATGTTCGGATTTAAGGCATAGTATTCCTCTAGTCCTTCTCGAAGCGTCTGAGTACTGGTTTTGTCCGTGTAATGAGGACGAGGCTGCTGGCTCATCGTTTATTTCGATACGGTGCAGTTTCGTAAATTTATACTAGCACTCATGAATGACATTCATAAAAAGTCGCCAGGAAGACCTCGCAGTGCCCAATCTCATCAAGCCATGCTGCAAGCGACCTTAGAATTACTGGGAGAAGTTGGGTTTGATGCTATGAGCATTGACGCGATCGCGGCTCGGGCTGGAGTCGGCAAAGCAACTATTTATCGTCGCTATGCCTCTAAAGCAGAACTGGTTGCGGATGCGATCGAACGAGTTCGAGAAGAAATCGTCATTCCTGATACAGGTAGCCTGAAGAGCGATATTGACGCACTAATTCAAAGTGCTGCACAAATCACGCTCAGTCCGCTCGGACGACAAACCGTTGCCATGATTATCAGCAGTGCATCGAGCAATCCTGAGTTTGCGGAGATTTACTGGACAAAATATTTACAACCTCGACGCCAAGCCTTTGCGGTTGTACTGGAGCGAGCAAAAGCAAGACATGAAATTGGGGCAGACCTAGATCCTGGTTTAGTCTTCGATGCGATGAGCGGAATCATGCTTTATGCATTAATTTTTCAACCAAACCCTGAATCTTGGACAGAATCCGTTCGACGCGCTCTAAACCTTCTCCTTAAAGGCGCTTCGAGTTTTGATGCGGAACTTCACTAAAGAGCCTTAATTCTGATCGATCTCGAACAGAGTTGCTGTTTCTAGGTTTGGACAAATAGTTCGTGCCGCAATCTCTTCTGAAGGCTGATCTTGCCAACCTGACAACAAACCTTGTAACTCAAAGCGCAGCAGTTGTAGGGCTTCAATCTGCTCGGTAATTTGTTGAAGTTTTCTCTGAAGATTGTGTTTTACTTCGTCACACGGAAGTTGTCCTTGATCATGCACATTCAGAACGTCTTGAATCTCACGCAAGGTAAGACCTAACGCTTGCGATCGCTTAATGAACGACAACCGATCCAGAACAGTCGGTTTAAACAATCTATAGTTAGATTCTGAGCGACTGACAGTGGGTGTCAGCAATCCAAGCTCCTCATAATAGCGGACTGTTTTGATCGGCAAATTGGTGCTAGCCGCCACTTCTCCAATCTTCAAGAGATTTTCTGTCTTGACGCTATACATCTTTTGTACCCCGCATCACAAACTTGAACTACTCAGCATCTCTCTTTATTCTAAAAGTTCCAGTTTAATGGAGAGTCAAGAAAAGCTTCAGAACAAAAGTCACTGTCAACAGAGGTGCTGTCTAATTTTTGAAAGTTACCTTTTCTTAAACCTCCTCGATTAAAACAACACAATGTCTCTAGTGGGTCGTAATCCACCGTGATTCTTCAATCGACTGTGGATTACAACTTACGAATTGCAGACGGCTTCTGCTTGGGTGACTTGCCACAACTCATAAACAAAGAATTCAACCCGCTCCTCTAATGCCGTGACAAACATTCCCTCGTCAGCATCAGCGCTGTCTGCTATCCAGCACCCTTGCAAGCCGACCTCGACAAATTCATCATCGACCAATGCCAGTGTTAGCGTCGAGTGCTGCGATTCCTTCGATTCGCTTTGCGAAGCTCCGAAGGATCGCACCATTCTTTCTAGAGTGGCTAACCCCGGAGCGTGAGCAGAAATCAGAAAGGCAGCGCGGCTCGACTCAACGTGCAGCGTACATCCTAAACGCAACGCCAACACAACTCGCTGAGCAACCAGCGTCTCTAGAGAAGTGGTGACCCGCTCTAAGTGCAATCCAAATTCGGTGTAGGTGAGCTTTAACATCGTGCGTCACTCCTGGGTGGCGGTTTGAGTCAGCCATACAAAGGTTGAAGTCTCATTCAATCCATGACCGGCTTGGTTAACTAATGTCCTTAATGTTCTAAAACTGGTTAGCGGCGGCTAACGTGCAAACCCCCAAAAAAGAACCCCCGTCTCTGGTTCTAAGAGCGGGGGTAGCTAGTTACAGTCGATAAACTGCTCTGGCTTTATGTGGGTGACAGGACGCGCCTGCACCTTCCGCTCTGGGTCGATTGCTCTAGATCTGGCTCTCTGTAGTCTAATTTTTCCGAGATTATGCCTATGGCATTAATAGCTGCATCGCCACCGACGCTATATGTTCCCACAACTGCGAACAGCACATTTCCCAAGCTGGTGCTGGGTCGTGGCTCAACGGTACTGTTCCAGGGGAAGTTACATAACATGGGAAGGCAAACTCCTCAAATATTCTTCTATTAAAATACTACACATGTAGTATCAATATGTCTACTCTATCTTATGACAGATTTACGAAATCTCCATCATCTATAGAAACGACTGTTTCAGTCTTCACTCTCAAGATGCGCAATTTCGGAACTGTAATTTTAAGTTGAACTTACATCGAATTACAAACGGACTACAGAAGTGCGTTTGTGGACAGTACAACGCCAACGAGGGTGATGGCGATCGCACTAGCAATCGGAAGATATTTTTGAAGCAGTTGCCCGGTTGAGAACTGCTCAAATGAGAACTGCTCAAACCAGTGGTGGGCATAAATTGCCGCAATGCCTAATGCGATTAATACAGACGCCAAACCGAGACTAAAAGCGCTCACCAGAACGATGCCATAAACGGTTTGATGAAGTGCGATCGCGCTGAGCAATAATACCAACGCCGACGGACAAGGAACTAATCCACCCGCAATTCCTAAAGAGATCAGCGAAGAGGTGGCAACAGATTTGTGATGGTGATGCTCATGATGATGATCGTGAGAATGATGGCTGGACGATGATTGAAGCCGATCTAAAATCAGTTGAGAACCAACACCAACGATCGTAATTCCGCTCACCAAACTGAGAACAGGATACAGATCTTCTGGTACAACATATCGAGAAGCAACTAACGCAACGATTCCTAAAGCAAATACTCCGATCGTATGCGTTAACGTAGTGACAACTCCGAGTAAGACTGCCTGTTGCGGAGTGCCTTGAGTTCCAACTAAGTAAGCTGCAACCATCGTCTTACCATGACCTGGCGTTAACGCATGTCCCGCACCAATACAAAACGCAAGACCTAATCCTGCTAGAAATAAGGCGGGTGTCAATGGTTGTGTGAGCAGAAATTCTAGGTGGAGTGGATGCGCGATCGCAGGCGATGCGGTCAAGGCAAACCCGAATAGCATTACTGTGAGATAACCCGCGAATTGATGCAGTCGTTTCATGGGAAAACCTTCGTTGTAAGTTATGTCGCTGTTAACTTACTAACTGTTAACGTATAGCGGTGTTGTAAGAGTAACCGTGTTGTAAGCGATCGCACTTTTGTGGAGCGTGAGTTGAGTAATTGTAAAAAAGCGATCGCCCTTGATTTGAAGTGCGATCGCGCGTTGGAGTATCGAATGTGAAAAACCTACCGATTTAGCAGACGGGGTGATAACAAGCGAGTTCCGGTAATACCCGCGATCGCGGCAAAGCCCCAAACAGCCAGTTGAGCTTTTAGCGATCGCCCGAATCCTTGGCTGATCTCGTTTACTTCAACTCCGCGATCGCTGACCGGAATCGTCAAAATATCCTTGTGATCTGACTTGCCAATTTTGACTGTCCAATCGCCCTTCAGCGATGCATCTGGAATAAATTCAAACTGTCCTTGAGCATTGGCTTTGCTTTCTAGCCAAGGGCGAGTTGCATCTTTAGGAGCAAAGACTTGCACATCCGCAAACGGGTATGGTTCTCCATCGCTAAACTTCGCCTGAATTTCTAGCTGAGACTTCTGGAGCAGCGAATAGTCTGCCTGTAGTGCGTGGGCAGACGCTGCTTTCGGAAATCCTAATAGGGTTAGCACCAACAGCAGCGCGACGATCATGCCTTTCATGCCTATGTCCCTCAAAAACAATGAATGCTCGATCTGGTTTGGTCTTGCATATCATACCAGCCCAAACAAAACTGAATTTTATTTGTAGAACACTTAATTTTTTGTAGAACATTTCATCAAAGTTGAGGCGATTTTAAGCCACTGTCCGTAATGGTGATGTAGGCGTGGTGATAAATGTGTTCTGTCTGGTGGTTGAGACCAAGTTGTTCTTTGGGTAGACGAATCGTGGAGTCGCGATCGCTAATCTGAAGCTGAAGATTAATCCTTAATAGAACGCTGTTACCCCTCATGTCTATCTTTCAAAAACACAAGGTTAGAAAAATTGCTGGTTCTCTAAGTCTGGTCGGCATTGGGGCATTGTTTGGAGTGATGGGACTGCCTCATTCTGGGCTGAAGACTCATTCGCCTTTAGAGGCAGACTCGCTTGCTTTAGCTCAAGCTCCTACTTCTCCCTCGTCTCCTCGTGCGCCTCAAGTCAATACTTCGCCTCGTCCAAGACCAGCTACACCAGCAAGACCAGCTACACCAGGTTCGAGAGTATCTCCTGCGGCAACTCGCGATATCGATACTAAGTTCGCGATTAAAGCTGCCCAAAGTGACCAAACGGAAATTCAAACCAGCCAACTGGCGTTGCAGAAATCAACCAATCCAAACGTGCGCCAGTATGCAGAACGTATGATTCGCGACCATACGACTTCTAGCCAAAGACTCATGCCGATCGCGATGCAGAAAGGCATCACCTTGCCAAAGGATGTTGGCCCTCTCAATCGTCCTTTGCTAGACGAGTTGTCTCAATTATCAGGCTCTGAATTTGATAGAGCCTATATTGTCGGTCAAGTCCGAGGTCATGCCGGAACTCAAGCTGAATATCAGACTTATCAGAGAGCAGGACGCGATGCAAATTTGAAAGCGTTTGCAAAGCAGTTCTTGCCGATTGTCTCAGATCATTTAGAGATGGCGCAAAATATGGCTGCTAAAGGCTTCTAAATTGGTTTACAGGGATATTGATGAAGGTATCCCTGTAAACATGATCTGCAAACAGAGATGGGTTGGTGTGGCTGACGCAATGAGCGCGATCCACACCAACCCATTCTTTATCAATGCAACGTCATCAATGCAACGTTAGTCTACTAACGACAGGAACACCTGCTGCCACCACGAGAGCTTCTGAACTTGCGGCAATTTCTTGCGAATGTCATTAATATTCCAGCCCGTTAAGCGAGCGAGAGTTTGAGCTTCTTTTTCATAGCGCCGAGGCAGCGATCGCGTATACCGTCTTCCCTCTTGACACGTCGTCTCGCCTGTAAAAGCATGGCGCAACACGTACCGCCCTTGGAATGAATCGCGATTTGACGTTTCTTGAAACATTAGATCTTCAGGAAACTTGTCGCGAGTGTAGCGCACATGTAGCCGAGTGATAAACACTCCTGCATCAGCCTCGGGCATCGGACGCCCAAATATTGGTGGCATCGATCTCGTTGATGCTTCAGAACCATTGAGCCAGAATACACCTGCTTGCTTCAGTTCGTCTTGATTGAGAGGCTCAGCCGAACAGGGATCGCAATTACTCATATCCCACGCGTATTCTAGAAAAGCGACATTTCGACCTTCGCGATCGTAAGAATTGGCAAACGTTGAGGTGTAAAAGTCGGAAAACTCATTTTTCACAAACACGGGAACTTCCTCACCCGACGGCACTTTCACCCTTCGATAGTTGGTTACGTCTGCTTGTCCTTTGGGTGAAAGGATGTAAATCAATAGATCTTGTGCTTGTTTTGCATTGATCATGCCTAACCGAATCGGCAACATAAATCGCGGTGACTCATAAGCAATTTGCAGAGGACGCAATTTTTCGATTCCAGATTGGTCAAATTTTTCTAAATTGACCTTAGCAACAAAGAATTTTAGCTTCTGGCGAATGTAGGGTTTCAGCAATTGGTTTGCGCCTTGAGGCAGCTTGTAGCCATTCTGACGCAGCCACGTTTCGAGTCCACTAGATTCTTTGGCACTTAGAATCAGAATGTCGTATTCTCCTACATTGAATTTGGCTTCAACCGTCACTCCGAGTGATACCTCACCCCTTTGACTGGCGGCGGGGGCTGGAGCTGCTTGAGGCATTGGCGCTCCATTATACGCTCGATTTTCATCCACCCGACAAGGATCTTCGTCAAAGTATTCAACCAATCGTGGAGCGCTAAAAGCATCTAATCGCTCAATGATTTTAGGCTCGGCAATTTTAACCTGCTCCTTTTGCAATACAACGGGAACGGGAACAACAATGGCAAAATCTTTCACCTCGCCTTGGTAATCGTTTGCCATCGTCAAAACAGTTTTCTTACCGCTGTGCGCGATCGCAACTTGTGACGCTTGGTTGTATAACTTGGAATCAGCTTTCGCAACATAAAAACCACAGAATGCCCATGCTTTTGTAGCAAATATACATCCACTAATGACAATCACTAATAATGAAAGTGCGAATCGAATGAGCTTCATACTGAAACCTCCAGTTGAGAATCTTGCGTTTGAGAATTTTGTGCCCATATAAAACGATCGTCTGGAAACAAACGATCTAACAGAATCGTGAGCGGCGCGAGAGCAAACAACGCCCAAAACACTGCCGTTGGAATGAAAAAATAGTTGCGAAGAATAAAAGTAAGTAGCGCGATCGCACCTGCCCAAATAATTCGACCCGTTCGAGCATTGGGAATCGATCGCGGATCAGTCACCATAAACAGCGCAAACATCAGCAGCGATCCACTCATCAATCGATGCGCCCAAACATCCCAAGTCCACCCCAACCAGACATTTCGTACGGCCTCTAACCCGGCATACATGCCCAGAAATGCCAGTGTGGTGTCCCATCTCCCGACCTTACCCACGACTAATCCACCTGTAGCTAAGAACAGCACCACATACCACCCCTCTTCCCCCCACTGTCCCGGAGACACCCACGCATCTCCTGTTAGCAGCAATGCCATTACGATTCCAAAATTGGCTGGATTAAACACATGTTTGCCGCCGACCTGAAATACAGATTTACTTAAAATTGCCGCTCCGCCAGCCAGCGCCATAGTGCTGCAATGATCTACCCGTAGCAGCAAACTCAATCCGAGTGATGTGATGAGTGGACTCAAAAAAGATTGAGGTGTGAACGGTTGGTCTTCTCTGTATCGTTGCACTGCAAATTGAGTTAACAGACATGCTGCGATCGCGACTCCGATGACCTGCGATCGCAGTGTCCAGTCGCGAGTCCAAAAGCCCAGAAATAGAAATGTTGAGAGAAAAAGAATCTGAACCAGCCGAGCATCTTGAAACGCCATAACTCAGAACTAGCGATAGAATTTGCTGCTGCTATTATGCCGAGCTAGAGAGAATAGAAATTCATTGGTTACAGTTTATGCAACGGCTCCATAACAGCTAGAACGCTCGAATGCAATAGCAGATCGTAGTATCTGCCGAGTTTAGCGATGTAACTTACTGATTGTTGTGACGTATCAAAATGTAGACCTGTTGCTTTAGCGATTTGACTGGGCGATCGCAGTAAATGGTAGAAGTGATGCTTTGAAGCTATGAGGATGCGATCGCTTTTAGGCTTGATGTACTTGCTTAAACCGCTCCAAAATTTCGTTTACGTACGTTTCACCATCTACTGGGCAGGGCTGTTTTATTGATGATAGAAAAACTAGAATCAAGACGCTGTTTAGGTTGCGTTGACCATGAGCTTGATTGAGCATCTCAAACACGTGCGAGATTATCGGACCCAACCGCGCTATCCCCTGTGGGCAGTGTTGGTGTTAGTGATCATGGGGACAATGAGCGGTGCAGTTGGTAGGGCTGTTTCATTGTCATTAGGAGATATCTGAAAGCCGCAAGCCCTCGTTTGCGAGGTTCAAAAAATTCAAGAACGCTGGACGAGAGAATCGAGTATGCAAATTTCCATTTCTCACAATAAAACAGCCCTGCCGATAGGGAGAGATTGGAGCTTTGCAGACCCATAGTCTGGCAGTCAAAGAGGATGCCAGAAGAGAGGGAGAATCTTTACATGATGTCGGTTCCTATTTTGCCAACGGCATCACACCCTTACACCATTTTTTAGGTAAATCCCATTCGTCATCCTGCATTACAGTAATTGCTTGAATAAATCCATGAGTTTACGCTTGCGGGCGTGGTTAGACTGTAATTGATTGAAATAAATCATCCAAACTGATTGCTGCTCGGATTGAATGTAAGCCGCTTTTGCGTGCTGCAACCATTGCACAGCTTCCTGGTAGCGATCGGCTTTGCCTTGCTCCATAATTGGTTCTGCCCGTTCGAGTGCCGCCTTAATGACCCAATCAGGATGGGTGAACACTGCTGCTTGCATGACGCGATGTACTAACTCGGAGCGGTAGTAATGGTCGGAGCGCACCGCTTCAATGGCATCATCCAGCAATCCCTCATGCAAGAAAATGTCTACCTTTGCTTCCCTGGCTTGCCAGTCCTGAGACTGACGCAGGGTTTTCAGCAAGTCTGATTTAATGCCCTCCCACTGAGCGGCAGCAAGATGAGCGACCCGTTGATACTCTGGAAAACTAGGGCGAAGCTTAAAGGCGAGAACACTGGCATCTAATGCAGCTTCTCGATTTCCTAGCCCTTCTGCCAGTTCACTCGTCCAACTTGCCAGAGCATATCGACAATTTCCGGGTAAGGGCAGTCCAGCTTGAGCAATGGTCAACGCTTCGGACAAATAATTCTGTTCTCGTAAGGTTTTTGCCAGGGCAAATGCTTCTTCTGCCGTAGTCATACGATCGCGTGCCACAGTCATCGCTTCGTCGATGTTACCGATTTCCGCTAATCGAGTGAGATATTGCGCCGTCAATCCTTCTGTTCGAGCCAGGTTCAAATACTCGGTCTGCCGTTCTTGCCGATTCAATATTTGTAGCCGAATCAATGCTAGTTCTTGAGCAAACGGGGAATTCAACCGTTCTGGATCAGCATAGCCGTTGCCTTGCAGTGCCCGCAGTAGGTCTGGATCAGTCCATCCCTGCTGCAATGCTACTAAGCTCATCGAAAAATCGCTATCCAACGCATCTTGCCATTCCTCTAACATCACCCGCAGATCGACAGCTTCGGGTGGCGAGAGATCCGCGCTCAAAATGGCTTCTGTCCAAGCTTCGTTTAGCGACTCGGCAATCGGAAAGGCATCTCCCCCATAATCTTGGATGTCATCCCATTCGTCTACACAAGCGGCTGTGATTGCTTCTAGAATAGCGATCGCACTATTCCCATCTTCATTTCTCGCAAATGCTTGTGCTTTTTCAATAATGCCCAACAAGTCATCGGTGAATGGATCATCTTCATAGCCCTCCTCCAGCGATCGCACACCTTCTTGTAAGATCTGTTTCACTTGCCGTCGGAAGGGAGCCACATCCAGCGTCGATCGACGCTGAGGCGCAGCCATCGGCGTTGACGAGGCAGGATTCGACATCAGCATCACCTGACGATCGACTGCATCAATTAGTTCTGGCTGTTCTGCCACCAATGCCTGCACCAATCGCTGCGTTTGCAGGTGATCCAGTCGGTCTAATAATTGTGGTAACGTAGGTCGGAGTTCAAGTCGATCCGGTTGCCGCACCCAGGTCAATGCCACTGCCACAATATGTTTACACCAGCCTTCATAGTCGTAAGGACAGGTACACCGAACCGAGGTAATGCCACCGGAGTCAAACTGAAGACTGACACGATATGGAGTAACTTCACTACCTTCGACTTCAGCGTGAATCGTATTGCCTCGTTGCACCAGATCGATTACGGCGCTCCGGTGGTAGTAATCTTCTCCTCGGCTAAAGGAGTTGCTGGTTGCATGATGCGAAATTACTATTTCAGAGATGGGGGCTACCATATTCAAGTCCGACCTCTACATCTCGTCCATTCTAATTCTCATATCACATCTGGGCAGCGATGACCCAACGACACGTGACGTAGTTCAAAACACATCTATTGCTTCAGTTGCATCATGAGCGCCTCTTCCAGATCTAAACCCACTTCCAGATCTAAATCTATATGTTCTAAACCCATCTGTAGAGTGACAGATTGTTTGACTGTAGCGATGAATTATTTGTCAAACTTAAAGTCCGGTCGCCCGATCTGTCGCTTTACCCATAGGGTATGGGGATAGAGCAGCCATTTACTTCAGGTTAGAGGAACAAACCTTTCTACCCTATTATTTCTTTCTACTATTTCTATTATTTATTGTTGTGACACAACCCGTTCTGCAGTGTATGCAGCAGGTCTTTAGTTGTAAATGGCTTGGGTAAGAAGCTTTGGAATCCCTGCTTTTCAGCTTGCGTTACTGCTTCGATCGATCTTAGACCGCTCATGGCGATCGCTTGAACGTGAGGATTCAATCGGCGCAGCAAAGGGAGAGTCGTCAGCCCATCCATTGAGGGCATCATTATATCCATCAAAACGCCGCTGATAGCATCCTTGTGCTCAGCAAATAGAGCGATCGCTTCGATTCCATCATTGGCGGTTAATACCTGGTAGTTATAGGCTTCCAGGGTAGTTTTCGTTACTTCGCAGATGGCAACCTCATCATCCACCACCAAAATCAATTCCTGTTGCCCGCTCAATAGCTCAACTTCATCATCCATTTGAGACTCAATGGATTGGCTTGCGGGCAAAAATACCTGAAACTGGCTACCTTTACCAACCTCGCTCTGAACATCCACAAATCCACCATGGCTCTTGACAATGCCCAACACTGCCGAAAGTCCCAGTCCTGTACCTTTGCCAATGTCTTTCGTCGTGAAGAAGGGATCAAAAATGCGGTGCAAATTTGACAGGGGAATGCCCATTCCAGTATCTGCGATCGTGATGACAACATAGGGACCAACGCTGGCATCCAAGTGCATCCGGGTATAGGATTCATCTATCAGCAAGTTGTTCGCGGTAATCGTCAACTTGCCTCCGTAGGGCATGGCATCACGAGCATTAACGCACAGGTTCATAAACACCTGGTGCAGTTGGGTTGCATCTCCTAGAATTGGCAGCAAGTCCGGCGAAATATTTGTATTAATGTCGATCGATTTGGGTAGAGTTTGTTGAATGATCTGAATGATTTCGAGCAACAAATGATGGATTTGAAGCGACAGCCGTTTGCCTTCTACCCCCCGTGTAAATGACAGAATTTGTTTGATCAGTTCTGCTCCCCGGTGGGCGCTGGTGTCTACCGCCTTCAGCATTTGTCGGGTTGAGTCGTTCAGGTCGGGTAGTTTCAGCGGCAGTAGCTGCACCACGGCCAGAATCGGCGTCAAGATATTATTGAGGTCATGAGCAATACCGCTTGCTAGGGTACCTAGGCTTTCCAAGCGCTGGGCTCGCAGGAACTGTGCCTCCAACTGTTTTTTCTCAGTGATGTCCATGTGGATGCCAATCATCCTCAGGGGTTTACCTGTCTGATCATGGAACAAACTACTTTTAACCGCAATCCAGCGCACTTCTCCATCTGGCAGAATGATCCGAAATTCGGTGTTCAATCCCTCTCCCAGCTTGATCGCCTGCTCCAACTCCTGTTCTGTTTTGGGGCGATCGTCTGGGTGAATGGTTTTAATCCATCCGTCATATTGATTGGCAAAACTGCCTGCTGCCAAACCGTATAGCGCTTCTAGTTCGGCAGTCCAGGTGACTGCATTGGATTGAACATTCCACTCAAACGGGCCAATTCTGCCCGCTTTTTGAGCCAGTTCTAGCCGCTCTTGAATTTTTTGGCACCATTCAATTTCTTGCCGCAGTCGTTCATTGGCGGTTTCTAATTCGGCTGTGCGCTCTTGAACTCGCGTTTCTAAAATCTCGTTGGCTTCCCGCAGAGCCTCTGCCCCCTGCTTGCGCTCGATCGCGTAGTGCAATGACCGAACCAAATTATCCTGATTTAGATGTCGCTTCACCAGATAATCTTGAGCACCCTGTCGCACCGCTTGCACGGCCAATTGGTCATCGTTTGTGTTGGTTAAAACGACGATCGGTAAGTTGGGCGCATGCTGAATCAACGCATCGAGAGACGCTAAGCCATAGCTATCTGGCAATGTCAGGTCAAGCAGGATGACATCAAACAGAATGGTATCCAACGGTGGTTGCTGGACGTTGACGGATTGAGAATGGGTTGGTTGAAAATTGACTGAGGCGATTGAGGTTGACGATTTCAGCAAAGCGATCGCTTCTCCCAACCGCTGTACATGAGTCAGGTTAAAGCGACTGAGAATTGCTCCTTTGAGAATCTCTTGTAGTAAGCGGGCTTCTGCTAGATTATCTTCAACTAGCAGAATATTGATGAGAGGTCTGCCTACCGTTCCTCCGATGGCAGCGTTGCCGTTTCCAACCAAAATTCCTCAATCCCCCGGACGATTTTGAATAACTGAGGCAAATTTCGCGATTTCGAGATGTAGCAGTTTACATGGAGATCGTAGCTCTTAGAAATGTCCTCGTCGTTGCGAGAAGTCGTGAGAACAACGACGGGAATGTGCTTGAGATTGGGGTCGGCCTTAATCTCTGCTAGCACTTCCCGCCCATCTTTTTTAGGTAAATTCAGGTCTAGCAGGATGAGGTCAGGGCGCATTGCCTCTTCATACTCCCCATCCTGCCGCAGATATGCCATGGCTTCCATGCCATCACGAGCTACCACCACCTGACATTGGGCAGTGGTGCTCTTTAAGGCTTCCTGAATTAACCGAACATCACCCCGGTTATCTTCGACCAGAAGGATAATTTTGGTTTTTGCGTCCACTGGCATGACGATCGCGCCTTCCTACCGGAATAGTGAAATAAAAGGTTGCACCTTTGCCGAGTTCAGATTCAACCCAAATCCGTCCCCGATGGCACTCAACAATCTTCTTACAGATGGCGAGCCCCATGCCAGAACCGGCGTACTCATCGCGGGTATGCAACCGCTGGAAAATCACAAAGATGCGATCGGCAAACTGTGGATCAATCCCAATCCCATTGTCTTTGACCGAGAATAACCAGGCATCCTCTTGCCGCTGCACGCCGATGTGAATTTTGGGCAGCTCGTCTTTTTGCCTGAATTTAATGGCATTGCCAATCAAGTTCTGGAAGAGCTGCATCAATTGGGTGCCATCTGCCACGATCGTCGGCATCGGCTCAGAGGTAATCACAGCGCCCGTTTCCGTCGTCCGACCGCGAACGTTCCCTAACGCCTGATTGAGAGCGGTTTCAACTTCCGTCAGTTCCCACTCAATCCCTTTCAGATCGACTTTGGAGTAAGCCAATACATCATCGATTAAGGTTTGCATGAGGCTAACACCTTCAACGGCAAAATCGATGAAGTCCGTAGCATCCTGGTCAAGATTATCGTGATAGCGCATCTCTAACAGCTGCACATAGTTCGCGACCTGGTTCAGCGGTTCCTGCAAATCGTGGGAAGCAACATAGGCAAATTTCTTCAACTCTGCGTTTGAACGCTCCAAATCTTGAGCTAACAGTGCCAGTTCTTCTGCTTGCCGCAGCACGATGTTAACGATCGCCTTTCTCAGCTCTAGCGTGGCTTTGACCTCAACCTGCTTCCAGGGTAGAGACTTCAAGCGCACCGTCTCTTTCCACAGCTCAAACGACTTACGGGGACACAAGCGCGGATGACTACCGGATTCGATCAATTCATACGCCTTATTGGGGTCACCTCCCCAGTTCACCGTTTGAATCACTTCAGGACGGAACCACAGAACGTAGCTCCGCTTCGAGATCGGAATCGCCAGTAAGCCACTCGCCACATCCTTGAACCGTTCTGCATCGGAGTAAATCAGCGGCAGCGAATCGGTGTAAAAGATTTCCTCATCAACCGTTTTTCCTAACCAGTGAACTAGGTAGTTGAGTTCCTCTTCACCAGGTGTCCGACCGATCGTCGTCCACTGTCCACTTAAACAAATGGCAGCACCCGTTGCGTCGGCTAAATCTAACAGGTTTGGCTCATGTTGCATCAAGCCATCAATAAAATTGTCCTCTTGGGACATGGATTCAATCAACGCCGACTGAACCCCAGCTAGCTTCATTTTGTAGCTATGATCTGCCGCTTCTTCACGGGTAGAAATTTCGGCAAAAATGACTCGCCCCAGAAATTCGCAGGCCTTTCGCAGTTCATAGTTGACTAGCTTGGGCGTCTGATGGTGGCAGGCAATTAGCCCCCAAAGTTTCTGGTCTTTCATCAGCGAAATCGTGAGTGACGCACCCACTTTCATGTTGTGCAGGTATTCCATATGGCAGGAATAGGGGCTACGCAAAATGGAAAGCGTCAGATCGAGCGGCTGATTGGTAACCGGGTTCGCCGCCGGATAAAGTGCAACAGGTTCAGCGTGAGCGTCAGGAATGACGCGAATCCAGTTGGAGACGAACATTTTGCGGGCAGGCTGGGGAATATCTGACTCTGGAAAATGCAGCCCCAGATAAGGCTCCATTTCATCCAGTTTTTCTTCGGCAACCACTTCACCATGTCCATCATCGTCAAACTTATAGAGCATGACGCGATCGAACCCCGTGACATTGCGAACTTCTCGCACAATAATTTGGCAGAAATCTTGCAGACTAGAGGTTGCCTCTAGCTGGTTAATAGAGGCTTTTGCCAGATGGTAGAAGCTGAGAAAGGGAATATTTTCATGGCTTAGAGCAGGCTCTAATTCCAATATCAAAAAGCCGTCAGCACTGCGATGAAAAACAGCATCAAACACTAGATAATCATCCCCTTTCCGTCTCACCCAGACCTTGGTGGGATTAATCAGATCCAGGTTTTCCTGAGCTAGCCCAGTCCTAAAGCGATCGACCTGAAACGAATCGAGCACCTCATCTAGCGTTCTGCCCAAAACGTCTTCTGCCTTAATACCAAGGGCTGTAGATGTATTCTTACTGGCTTGCAGAATCTTTAAATCGGGTTCTTGTAGAACCAGCAAAACTCCATGAGGTTGAATTTGCGTCAGGGTATGAATTGATGGCTGTTTTAATCGAGTTAAATTAATTTCTTGAGTCTCTAAATTCATACCAACCATGATTAGCCTCCACAGAGCCAAAGTACAAATTGAACTGAAATAAAGCAAACCTGGAGGGCATGAATTTACTAATATGCTTACCGATAAATCTACCTACCGATATATGCATTCGATTTTTAGTCCTCCGTCAGCAGCATATCGCAGAAAATTGTGGATCGTGGGGCGGGAATTCTTAAATAAAAGAAAGCTTCCATTGACTAAAAAAAGAAATATTTTCTTACACGATATAAACAATTTATAAGTTTGGTTTTGATTATAAAAATCGGCTTTTTTTAATAAAACTTCTTGTGTATGAAAGTCTCTACTCCACTGGAAGAGTTACAATTCCCAACCAAAATTCTTCAATTCGCTTAACAACTTGAAATAGTTGATTGGCATCAAAAGATTTGATCACATAACAGTTGCCCTGCTGAGCATAGCTGTTGAAAATATCTGCTTCCTCGGTAGAGGTCGTTAATACCACAATTGGAATTCTCTTGAGTTGCGGATTTGTTTTAATTTCTGACAGAATTTCTCTGCCATTTTTTCCTGATATATTTAAATCTAATAAAATTAAATCTGGACGAGCAGCGGACACATAATTTTCCCGTTGGTGCAGAAAGTCCAACGCCTCTAATCCATCCGCGATCGTGACAATTTGGTGCTGGATTGAATTACTACTCAATACCTCTTGAATCAATTGAGCATGATCAGGATTACTTTCTATCACCAGGATGGATAGGGCTGCTGATGAATCTTCCATAGAATTTGAAGTAGTAACTTTTACTCCATCTTCCTACAAGATATAGCACTCCTACACATGACCCTACTGCTTGCCCTTCAACAGTGAGCTTTCAACAGTGAACTTCAACAGTGAGGTCGTAGAGTTGGCCAGGAGTGCTAACCAGATGAAACGTAAGCGCATGGTGCGAGAAGTCGTATTATCTTTTCCTCATTGCAAGATTTGCAGCGATCGCTAAGCAGACCGAATCAGACTAGAAATCGTTTGAATTAATTTCTGCGGTTCTACTGGTTTAGAAATGTGTTTCTGGAACCCTGCTGCCAGCGCCTGTTGCTGATTCATTTCCCCAGCATAAGCCGTCAGCGCGATCGCCGGGATTTGCCCGCCTTGTTCTGGTGCTAACGTTCTCACCTGCTGGATTAACATATAGCCATCCATCTCTGGCATGCCGATGTCACTCAGCAGGACATCAGGCGTTGATTGGGACAGAACGATCAGGGCTTCGTGTGCTGAAGCGGCGGTTCTCACCTGTGCCCCTTGCTGTTCCAATAAAAACGCCACCAATTCACGAGAATCGGTTTCATCATCCACTATGAGAATGTTGATGTTATTCAAAGCGACAGGATTCTCAGGCAGTCGCTCGTCCTGAGTCGCTTTTGATGCCGCCCGCATCAGCGGCAGTCGGATTACAAACGTTGCTCCCTGTCCTTCTCCGGGGCTTTCAGCCCTAACTGTGCCCCCATGCAGTTCGACGAGGTGACGCACGATCGCTAGCCCTAGTCCCAGTCCACCAAACTTACGGGTCGTCGCCCCATCTTCTTGCCGGAAGTATTCAAATACATAGGGCACGAACTCAGGCTGAATTCCCTTCCCTGTATCGCTCAGAGTGACTTGAGCCTGATTCCCCACCTGTTCTAATTGCACTGTCACCCGACCCCCTGCGGGAGTGAACTTAACAGCATTGGAAAGCAGGTTCCAAATCACTTGCTGTAAACGAGTCGCATCGCCGGATACGTTCCCCACTTCTGGGTTAAGACGGGCTTCGACTTGGAGCGATTTCGCTTCTGCCGCAAGTCGCATCGTTTCCATCGCCGCTCGAATCACCACCGCTAAATTGACCGAACTCACCGTAAGGGACAGTTTGCCTTGTAGAATCCGGGAAACATCTAGCAGATCTTCAATCAATTCCGATTGCAGGTTGGCGTTCCGTTCGATCGTCTTCAAGGCGTGCTGGGTTCTTGTCGCGTCTAGATTGCCCTTCTGCAATAGTTTTGACCAACCGAGAATAGGGTTGAGCGGCGATCGCAACTCATGAGATAACACTGCCAAAAATTCGTCTTTGATGCGGTTGGCTCGTTCGGCTTCCTCCCGCGCCGCCTGTTCTTGTTCTAAGAGTTTTTTGCGTTCGGCTTCAGCTTGTCGCTGCTCAATCAGGTCAGCCGCCTGACGCGCTAGTAAATCCAGAAATCGCAGTTCGCGCTCCGTCGGTCGGTGATGGGTGCGCCAATGGGTTGACACCATGCCGATCAACTTGCCGGAACGAGAGATGAGCGGAGTAGACTGAGCAGAGAGCAACCCAGCCTCGACATGAATTCGCCGATAACCATTTGGGTCTTCGCTTTCTGGCACATCAAAATCAACAAACGATCGCTCGCCAGTTGCCAGGGCAATGCCACAGGATGTATTGAAACTGGCATCAATGCGATCGAAGCAATCGAAATGCCCAGCTATTACCTGACTAAGGCCCTGCGTAGCAAGCAACAGCAGTTCTTGCGTCGCGGTATCGAGCACTTGAAATGAGCCAGCATCCGCCTGCATCAATGCGATCGCAGTCGTCACAATCTCGTCGTAAAGCACCTGAACGTCAGATTCGCCGAGCAGTCGTGCGCTCAAGTCACGCAAGAGTTGGGTATCTCTAAGGTCTGCGGCGACAGCGGCTTCGGCTCCTTTGCGTTCGCTGACGTCGATAATAAATTCCACACCTTCAGTTCCGTTGAGGCGGAATGCCGCGAACAAACCCCACCAACGCGAACCATCTTTGCGGATGTATTCCTTTTCGTAAGGCGTTGTGCGCCCCAGGGTTAAAAATTCCTCGATCGCCCTCCAAGAAGCGGGCATCCACTCTGGTGGAGTCAGTTCGTCCCATCGCACTCGCCCTTGCTCAAAATCCTCACGGCTGTAGCCACTCATGCGGAGAAACGCGTCATTGCAGTCGGTAATGACGCCCTCGGCGCTAAAGAAAATTACACCAACTGTTTCGATGGAGATCGCCTTTTGCAGCCGCGCTTCCGATTCGCGCAACGATTCTTCTGCCTGCTTGCGATCGCTGATGTCCTTGAGGAAAACTGCTACCTTGCGCTCGTGTGGCTGGCCGACGCGGAAGGCGTAAACATCGTAAAAACGCTTAAGCGCACTGGCGTAGTTTTCAAACCGTGTGGGTGTCCCCGTTAGCGCAATTTCGCCGTAAATCTCAAACCAAGGTGCGTCGTGCTGCGGCACTAACTCATGCATTGTTTTGCCAATCGCGTCCACAAGTCCCGTGTGTTTCTCAAATGCCGGATTGGCTTCCAGGAAGCGGTAATCGTCTGCTTTTCCGGTTTCATCAAACAAAACTTCGATGAGGCAAAAGCCTTCGTCCATCGACTCGAACAGCGTGCGATATTTTTCTTCTGAACGGCGAATGGCTTCTTCTGCTTGTTTGCGATCGCTTAGATCAACAGTGACCGCTAGTAGGGTACGTGGACGCCCCTGCTCATCGTCGAGGCGGGTGAGGCTGCTGTTTGCCCAGACGATCGTTCCATCCGAGCGCAAGTAGCGCTTGTCAAGTGAGACCGGCTCGCCAGTTTCAACCAGATGTTGAAGAGCCTGGAGGCTCTTGGGCACGTCTTCGGGATACGTAACACCGAACACGCTTGCCGCTAACATATCCTGACGCGATCGCCCCAGCATATGACACATCTTGTCGTTGATCCGCTGGAAATGTCCATCGAGCGAGACTTCGGAAAGCCCCACCGCTGCTCGTGAAAAGATCGCAGATAAGTGCTCCTCACTCTTACGCAAGCACTCCTCAGCCTGTCTGCGTTTGTCTTCGCTCCGCCTGCGCTCGGTGATGTCCCGCGAGATGCATAACAGCCGTTCAACTTGCCCATTCGGAGAGCGGATGGGAGTAACTTTGTTATCCCAGTACTTGAGTTCGCCGGTCATCGTCGGGCGATACCCTTGAAAGGTACAAACCTCTCCTGCTTTTGCCCCTGCGATCGCCTCGATGGCCGCTTGCTGAGCTGCGCCTTCCCAGAACGTAGCCCAGGGCGTGTTGAGGAACGGCGTTATATCCTGGATGCCCAGCAGCGCTTGCCCCGCCGGACTCATGAACAGAATTCGCCCCTCTAAGTCCAACACCTTGATGCAGTCATCGTTACTATCGAGGATCTGCTGACTCACCTCCTCGCTTTGGCGCAATGGCACTGCTGATTGTGCCTGTTCTGTATCCACTTTCTGCGATCGCTGCGCGTCCTCAGCCTTCTGGCGCACCTGCTGCATGCTTTGGAGGGCAGCAGCGGCAAAGCCAGCTAAACGGGTCATTAACCGCTGATCCTCTAAGTCAAATCGACGTGCCTCATCATGGGACAAAAGCCACAGCGTGCCCAAGGGTTGATGGTTCACGCATAGCGGAATTACCAATCCTTCGACGATCGGACACTGAGGATGGTGCAGATAGGTGAAGTAGCGTTCAGGATAGGCATATAGTTGGGGCTGGTTACTGCGAAGAGTGGTGCAACAGAGACTAAAATCACCTGGGGTTGTGGTGTGCTCTAAATCTGTGAATGCTCCTGCGGTTCCTTCGGAGTTGGGCTTTGCGCTAATCGCGACCCAACGGAAGACGGATTCACCATCCGGCGCAGTTTCCAGTAAGCTGACTCCCGCAGTGCCCGCTTGAGCGAGATCAAGCACGATTCCAACGAGGGTTTTGAGCATCACCTGCGGGTCATCTGTGAGCTGCTGGGCAAGGATTTGAAGTGCTTGGATTTCCGCTGCTAAATCGGGCTGCCGAGCTGGACGACTTGCCAATTCTGCTGTCATGAGGACATCGGCTTCAGTGATGTCTAGAGTAGTATTTTGAGATAAACCACTGCCTGAAGGGACAGAGCGCTGGAGTCTATCAGTCATATCGTCTCCGTCCTTGCTGTGAAAAGTATTTGGCAAGCAGACCTTTGCCAGAGTCGCCCATCTGGTGCAGCAATTGCTCAACCTGCTTCAACGCAAGCACGTATCCGTGTAGCGAAGCGATCGGTACGGGCTTCGTCCGCCCGTTCTCCCAACGATTAACGCTCTGAAATGAAACTCCTAGCTTCGTCGCAAACTTGGCTTGTGAGAGTTGCAAGCGTTGTCGCGTTTCCCGCACGAGATCCACTAGCGTTGGTTGTTCGGTTCCTTCGGAGTTGCGCTTTGCGCTAATCACAGCCATAAAGCACGAACTAGTGAATGCAATTCACTAGATATGACATGTAGTATATCAACTGTCTTCCCTCGTAGGACACAGGGAAGACAAGCTAACCCTTGTTGTTTGTAGTCATAGTTTGGGTCGTAATCGATTGCGCCAAATAATTCTAGAAGCTGCACTTGCTTGCGCCGCTGAACGTATTCTTGCAGGGCAGCTTCGATGACGGCTTGTTCGGTTTGATGTTTGCCCAGTGCCAGCGCTTCTTGAATTAAGGTGTTGTCAATCTCAAGTTTAGCGATCGTGGCAATTGCTTTCCATTTGAGTCACGTCTTTTGCTGCTGGTGCTGTTTGTTTTCTAGATTATATAGCTGGAGTCAGAAGGGTTAGGACAAGTGTTGATTGGGAACCTCTACTCTGTTAACTGTCTAGCTGTTGCTAACTGTTTAGTTGTTGCAAAAGGTTAGCGATCGATACAACTGGAATGAGGGTCGTTTGAAAGTCTCTGGGATTGCGAGTGACAATTGCATCTAAGCGTTGAGCTACGGCACAACTAATTTGGACGGCATCTTCAAAATCAGGGAGTCCAGAATTAAATGCTGTCTCAAGGACTGATTGAGTGACTGGACAAACCGTAAGCAGGGCAAGCGTTCTTTCAAAGATTTGTCTTGCAGTATCAAGGCTTTGGGTTTGCCGTCTACAAATATAGAAGATATCTGTGGCGCTTGATGCTGAGAAAAAGCCTTCCACGTTACTCTCTGCGATCGCATCAAAGAGTTGGCTGCTTTCTACATAAAATGGGTCACGTTCGAGAAAGAAATCAAGGATGATGTTGGTGTCGAGCAGAAGTTTCACGTCAAGTATTTCTCCACCAAACGCTGTTCGCGCATTGCGTCAATTTCTGCATCGGTAGGCGCAGGTTCGCCAGGTTGTTTTAGGCAACCTCGAAGTTGTTCGACTAATGTGCGCTTGTCAGGTTGAGTGAGGGCTTGTGGTTGGGCGATATCGTGTTGCAGCGATTGTGTGATGGTGTTGAGTAGTGACAATCGCTCTGCAATGGATAGCTGCTGAACTTGTTGTTCTAGTTCTTGCAAGGTCATAGCAATGTCTTTGATTTGTTTTCTTTAAGGTAGCACTGCGTTTCCTTCGGAGTTGTGCTTTGCGCTAATCGTTGTGCAGAGGCGATTGCAAGGTAAGAAATTTCTGAAACGCTGATTCTATCGTTGAAATCAACGCTGCAAAAAAACTAAATAAAACGCTAGGACTTAGATATGCTACAGTTCACAAGTCTCTGCGAGAGAAAAGAGACCAACTAACGGCCCACCTCCCCCAACTTATTACACCCCTCAAGGGTAAGTGTCCTCTTAAAGCGGAGGTATCAAAAATTACTTCGTTAGGATAGTCTACGTAGTTTCCGTTTTTCATCCAGGCGACTCGATCGCAGAACGCTTCCCATTTTCCCTCGTAATACTGACTATCCAACGGATTGCCGCATTCCACATAGATTTGCTTTTGGACGCTAAATCCAAAATGTCCGCCACTGAATTTTACCCACAACTGGTCGATGATGCGGAGATCTTCGCAGGGAAATTTCTGAATACTTTTGACATCCAAATATCGTTTTTCTTTTCGTCCTGCTACTTCTAGCATGACGTTATCTGTTTCTTGGTCGGCTTCTTGCCATCGTCCGTTTGCTAAATAACTGAGCAATGATTTGTAGTGGTTCGGCAGTTCCTCACGCACAATTCGTAAGGTTCGGTCGTTGCGAGAGTCTTCTGAAACGGTGAAACTGTCGCGATCGTTGATCTGTTGCAATTCTGCTTCAGTCGGTAAACGATAGTCATACACGACATCATCCGATTGCAGACTTGCCTGAGTTGCCAACCATGCACAAAACCATCGTGCATCTTGCCAAGAAATGCCTGTCACAGGGCGACTCTCACTAACCGACAGAGGCATACTTTTTGCTTGAGAATGAAACTGTCCATCGGCTTGGGCTGTCATAAATAGATGGTACTCTCCAATCGTGATGACATCTGAAATAATCCTGTTGTCATCAAGACTGGCTAAGCGATCTCGAAACCGTTGCTCGAGTTGCACCTTTGCTCCTAATGCACCACTTAAATCAATCGTTTCTAGTACTTTGGTTAAGCGATCGTAGGTCTCATCATCCACCTTACTGCCTTCATCTATTACGATGCGATGTGCCAATTGCAGGGCATAGTCTGTGCGGTTGTCCAAAGCAACCTGTACAAATCTTGTCGCATTTCGCAGCGCCGCATAGAAACAGATCACTTCCTTCCAATCGGAGTTATGGAATTGCTCGATTAAACATTCGCCGTCATGGTGTTCATACACTTCGACCGCCGCTAAATATTCCTGAAAGGTTTTATGAGTGAACTGGTAGAGATGACTCGCCACAATATCGCTTTCAGCACCCGCCAGTAACCCAGCAACATCTTGAATCTCCTGCAAAAACTTCTTGGGTGAAAGCTCTGCACTATATTCCAATAATTTGGCTTGAATCCATTGCGCTCCTTCTTGTGGCGTGAAGTATGTTTTCTGCTGCTGCATTAAATTCAATGCCAACACCTGCAACACCGCTTGATTTTCTTCTGCAATCGATAGTGTTAACTTCGTATCTCGACGACGAGGACGCAGTTCTAACAGTGTTTTGAAGATCTCTTGATACAGTTTTGCTCGGTGCTTGGGTAACGTCAGCGACGTTTGATAGGTAATCGCAATAATCGTGATCAATAGCGGATTATTTGCCAACTCATTCAACGCTGGATTGAGCGCCAGTTGATTAATTAGTTCCGTTGCTCTCTCGTTCGCACGATGCTCAATTTGGGCTTCAATCTGCTCGCGATCGTCAATCGAATTTCGCCCCGAATCCCAGTATTCTCGCTCATCCGCACGATACCACTTGTGAATAAAGTCCGATTTTTGCTCTCGATTAAAGTCTTTGATTCCAATCTGCTGAGTTTGCTCAAACAACGTACTATCGTAGCCGTGAGGTCGATCAAAATCAAGGGTGTGGGATAGTGTTGCATCTGCCAGTTTGCCCAACGGCTGACTTTCTCCCGTTGAGCTTCGGGCACTTCATCCAAGCCATCTAGCATGACCAAACATTTACCATCTTGCAACTGCTCTCTAAACCATTGACTCGATGTTCTCAAGTCCTCGCAGCGCGGCAATTGTCTTACCTCGTCTGCAATCAGATCTGGCAGTGCTGGCGTGCGCTGGTCTTGAATTTTTGGATAGAGCGATCGCAGCAACAACAACACTGGAATCAATCGCTGAGCGTGATGCTCCCGATACGTTTCGTTAGAAAAACTTAGGGTGAGATATCGCGTCAGCGTGGTTTTGCCATAACCCGGATCAGCTACGACTGCCAACCGACACACGCGATCGCTCTTGTGTTGCTTTTTCGGTAACAAATCCCATATCTGTTTACTACGATCGCGATAAGTTACTGAAGTCGAATCGTCACCCAACCAAAGCGGCACAAAAACTTCGTTTAAAGGAACCCGCTTTAGGTAACTTTTAACCCCTTCAATCTGCAATTCATCGCAGTAAATCTTGAGCGCTTGGAGATATTTCTTCTCAAATCCAGAAACTTGACTCGCAACGCTGTCGCCCCTTTTAACAACAGAATTGCCCATGCGATCGAGTTCTTCCTCAGCCCGTTTGTGCATCGGTTGAAGTAATCTCGTGCCGTAGTAAGCAACTCCCGCCAATAGAGCAGATAGGAACGCCTTGGGCAGATCGCTATCTTTGAACCCCGCCCACAACGCATTTAATCCCCCGCCCGCTACGATCGCTTTGAGAATCCAATCTGCAATCTGCTCTGAGCGATTCGGCGACTTAGATTCGGCGTTAGAGTCAGATTTTGGCGCTGATTCTTCGGGCATGAGGGGCTTCTGAGTGTAACTTGCCTTCTATGCTACCTTGTGCCAGTTCTTATCGTCTTTAAGTAGAAATTACTGATATCAACTCTGTGACATGAAGCGCAATTGGCTTTGCCAAGCTTCAGAGAATCGCACCCCCACCGTAGTCGTCGTCATGAAGCTCGTCGTCGTCGCTGCAAAGCTCGTCGTCGTTGTCACGAAGCTCGTAGTTGTCGTTATCAGGCTCGTGACGTTCCTCGTGAATCCCGCAACGTTCGTCACGAAGCTCGTAGTTGTCGTCACCAATGTCGTAACGTTCGTCACGAAGCTCGTAATTTTTTCAGTAAAGACACGGGTAGACCCCAAGCGGGTTCGGAAAATCACGAGATCTGCTCAAAAAACTTCATCAAAAAAATATAGCTTTTTGCGAGATGTACTCATCCAGTTTGCGAATCGCAGAAGACAAACTAGCACTAGAAAACATTATTTCAGGGACACTACCTTATGCCACTTTCGCACCGCACCTCTCGCATTCTCGACAAAGGACAGCTACGGGTCTTGAAACTTAAAGCAATCGACCCCAACATGGACTTTGGCAGCGATGGCAACCTTAGAACCCTGACGCAACAGATCGAGCGATTGCAAACCACCCTCAACGACTACAACACGGAACTCGCGAAGATCGATGCTATGAAACTCCAAATCGACGACATGGAGAAACAGTTGGGCGATTTGCTCGATCAGATGCTAAGCAGCGTTCGGGTGAAGTATGGCAACGACAGCCGCGAGTATGAAATGGCAGGCGGAACTCGGAAGAGCGATCGCATCCGCAGAAGCAGCGAGGGTCGGGCAAAAAATAATGTAAGAAAGCTCATCAAAACCCCCGTAAGCAGCAAGTAAACACTCACTGGCAGATGCCCAGACCAAGGAGAAAGGAGGACATAAAGAACTAGCTCCTTCCTCCTTCTTTACAAAGCGTTGCCGCTGGCGTCTCGTCTTCAAACTCTCGCCAGCGTCACTTGTTCCACTTGGTCTTGATACTTGCCATTCCGAGTGCTATAGCTCACTGCACAAGGCGCACCCTCTAAAAATAGCAACTGCACAACGCCTTCATTGGCATAAATCCGGCAATCGGCGCTCGAAGAGTTAGAAAACTCTAGCGTCAAATGCCCACGCCAGCCCGCTTCTGCGGGTGTCAAATTAGCAATCAGTCCAATGCGTGCATAGGTTGACTTACCAATACAGATCACAGTGATGTAATCGGGAACTTCTAACCGCTCTAGCGCCACACCCAACCCGTAGGAATGCGCAGGCAAAATAAAGAAACTGCCATTGTCATCGTGATGGAGCGCAGCAGGCTCTAGGTTTGCAGAACTGAAATTCTTTGGATCAACGACTGTACCTGGAACATGACGAAAAATGCGGAAATCTGTCGGCGACAGCCGCAAATCGTAGCCGTAGCTGCTCAATCCGTAGGAAATAACAGGAAGCTCATTCGAGCGGCGCACAAGTTTCGGCTCAAAAGGGCTAATCATCCCTTCCTGCGCCATTTGAGTAATCCAGGTATCGTTTTTAATCATGATTTGCCTTCTCTGTAAGGAGTGACTTGAAGAACGGGACGAATGACTCAGGGCTGATGGCTGCGGCGAAGCTCAGTAATTTGATCGGCTATATCTAAAATTGCAGGTGACATGTCGGGGCCTGTCAGAATCACATCGACGTGAGACGGACGCTGCTTAAGAAAGTCCAGCACCTCCGCTTCAGGCACAAATCCAAACCCGATCGCTAGACTCAATTCGTCTAACACCACCAGATCGTATCTACCCTGGTGCACCATATCTTGAGTGTGCTGCCAAAGGTCTTGCAGCGATCGCAACTCTTCATCGTCGAGTTGCGGCGTATCGATGCACCGAGGAATGTCGCAGCGCAACCAGTCTAAATGTTGGCTCAGTTGAATTGGGCGATCGTGCCCCTGCCGAATACCCCCCTTCAGGAACTGCACAATCAAAACGGGTGTTCCCTGACTGGCAATTCTCAGCGCTTGCGCCATCACACTGGTAAAAAAACTGCGGTGAGGAGAGGTAAACACCTGTACCAACCCTTCTACACGCAGGTTAGGCGATCGTTTAGAGTCAAATACAGGGGTCTCGACTTGTGAAACCATAGCGACATTCGGGGGTTAGAAGAACAGGTCGGTTGAATGCACCGTAAAAAGGGATTTAGATATAGCGTCTTTGTGCGAGCCGCTTACATATAAAACACTAGATATAGTAAATCGTCAATAGGAAACCATTTGCTTCGTGAAGGCTTTAGAGAGCGATGTCATCGCAGAGGTTGCGCTGCGTCGTTGCCGCTGCGTCCCTGTGCGAGAACGCGTGTGTGACGAATAGCATCTCTATTGCTAACGCCCTTTATAAGGCTGCATCTCTGCCCTATCTCTAGTATGTTGCCGTTACTTCAGTTGAATTTGTCACCCTTGAGCCATAAAATACACAGAAAAAATTAAAAGTACAACTGTACTTTGGAAGAATTTTCAATACACTTCTTCAAGGCAGTTCTACGATCCGACGATTCCTCGTCCTGCACCCTGGAACATGAGCCAGGATAAGAAAAAATTAGAAATAAAGATGGCTAACAGCGAGGTAACAACTGCTGTTGTCGTCGATTGCCCGACCCCTTTTGCGCCCCCAGTGGTCGTTAGTCCCCAGCTTGACCCGATGATTGAAATCAATGCTCCAAACACAACTCCTTTGATGGGTGCGCTACACAAATCCCACACGGACATGAGATCTCTGGCTGAGTCGAGAAAAATCGTGTTTGAGATTCCGTACAGTCCATTGGCAACGAACATGCCGCCAATTAGCCCTGTCACGAAGGAAAGCAGAGTCAAAATTGGCAACATCAAACAGCAGGCAATGACCCGTGGAATGACTAAGTAATCGATCGGATCAGCCCGCAAGATATAAAGCGCGTCGATCTGTTCTGTGACTTTCATGGTGCCAATTTCGGCAGCGAAGGCTGAGCCAACTCGCCCGGCTAACACGACTGCCGTCAACACCGGCGCTAATTCTCGTGACAGAGAAATCGCCAATACTCCACCGACTGCCGAGCCAGCCCCTAGGTTGATAAATTCACGAGAGACCTGAATGGTAAACACAGCGCCGACAAAACTAGCTGTCACTAACGCGATCGGTAGGGATGCAGGACCAGCCGCCGCCATCTGATCGAGTGTGTTGCGCCGATTAATTCGACCTTTGAGTAAATGAACCAGAACTTGACCACCCAGCAAGATGGCAGCGAGTAGACGGCGGCTCCAGAGTCCTAATTCCGATGCTTGAGGTTGGGGCGTTTCAGTCAATGGAAAAATCCATGAGTAACTTAGTTAGTAAGGATATCAGTTCCGTTCAGGTATAAGTACATTAGAGTGATGTCTGTTAGGTTCTGAAGCTCATAAATCTCAAGCTCACATCAATAATCTCAAGCTCACATCAATGGAAGGATCAACCGATATGGTGGGAAAGCGCCGTCAACTTGTCAACGTTGTTACACGCGAAGGAGAACCAAATTTTCAGATGGAATATTTCTACGATGTGCCGGGAAGTATGCCGGGGACATTGCGAATTCCATCGAATGCGCTGCCTCCAGTGATCGGATTGATTGACTACAACGAACAGAAAGCCGTGCGTCTGCAAGTTGAGACGCCGGAAGAATGTGCGCCTTACCTCGATTCGGAATCGGTATCTTGGGTGGATGTCAAAGGGTTGGGTAGCGAAGACGTGTTGCAACGAATCGGAAAAGTATTTGGGTTGCATCCTCTGGTTTTGGAAGATGTGGTGAATGTGCCCCAACGCCCCAAGGTAGAAGAGTATGACGATCAGTTGCTGATTATCGCTCGTATGGTGATGCCTAATCGATCGGGCAGTTCGTTTCACCAAGAGCAGGTCAGTCTGATTTTAAGCCAACACTATGTGTTGACGGTGCAAGAAGAGCCGGAGTTTGATTGCTTTGGGGCAGTGCGCGATCGCATCCGCATGGGCAAAGGAACCATCCGCCAACAGGGGGCTGACTACCTTGCTTACACCATTCTTGACTCGATTATTGATGGCTTCTTTCCGGTGCTGGAGATCTATGGCGAAGATATTGAAGAGTTGGAAGATGCCGTTGTGGCAAGCCCGACTCATCAAACGTTAGAACGGATTCATTATTTAAAGCGAGAGCTACTCACGTTGCGTCGCGCCATTTGGCCCATGCGAGATGCGATCAATACGCTGATTCGAGATGGCAATGCTTTGATTAGCGAGGAGGTTCGGATCTATTTGCGGGACTGCTACGACCACACGGTTCAAGTTCTCGATATGGTCGAAACTTACCGCGAATTGGCGTCTAGTTTGATGGATGTGTACTTGTCATCGGTGAGCAACAAGATGAACGAAATCATGAAGGTGCTGACGGTGATTTCAACGATCTTCATTCCATTAACCTTCGTTGCGGGAATCTATGGAATGAATTTTAATACCGAGAAATCTCCGCTTAATATGCCGGAGTTGAACTGGTACTGGGGATATCCTCTTTGTTTGACGGTGATGTTTGGCATCGCGATCGCGCTAGTCTATTACTTCAAACGCAAAGGCTGGTTTGAGGATTTCTCTACGGTTAAAAGCCGCGATTAGATGAGTTGGCTAAGTTCGCTTGACCTCAGTTTTCCGCCGTTTTTCGATTTCGGAAAGGGGTAATAGCAATGTGTCCTCAATCTCTTGTCGCACTTCTGGGCTGACATAACACTCGCTGTTTAGACACTGCACGAGCAGAAGATTGGCATCGTAATACTTCTGTAAGCGTTCTTCTTGGGCATGGTTGAACTGCCAGTCGTGCCCAATGTTGCGATGTTGAATCGTTACGGTTCTCAGTCGCTCAGCCCAGGTTTGACCATTCGATTGCCACCAGTGCTTAAAGTTCTCTCGATTTTCCGGAGAGACATTGGGTAGATCGTCGCGTAGCTCTTGCAACTTGCGTTTTAATTCAACATCTTGGGCACGGGCGATGGCACGGACGAGGGCGCGAGTGAGGGCACGGGCACGGTCAATGGCACGGTCGAGGGCGAGGTCGATAGCGATAGCACGGTCGATGGAGAGGTCGATGGCGATAGCACGGTCGATGGCGAGGTCGAGGTCGAGGTCGATGGCGAGGTCGAGATCAAGGTCAAGGTCAAGGTCGAGATCGAGGGCACGAGCGATGGCACGGACAAGGGTGCGGTCGATGGCACGGACGAGGGCGAGGTCGCGGGCGAGGTCGAGGTAGAAGTAGAATGCTCTAATTGCAGCAGGTTTGTAGGAAGCTTCTACAGATTCAGATTTTTGATGCACCCATTTCAGGAGTTCTTGTGTCGCCGGCTCTTCAGCTAAGAGTTGATCGATTTCTGCTTTCATCAACTTCATAAAATGATCTGCATCCGGCAGCATTTCCGCAGTCAACAGGAAAACTTCTTGCCAGCGTTTCTCAGTCATGTGGCTGACTAAGTTTTGCAGCAGTTCGTCACTTCGCGTTTCTTTAATCTGCCGTGCGGTGAAATATTCCTGAAACGTGAGGTGAGAAAACGAGTAGATGCCGTGCGCTCGCTCGATTAGCAGCCCATGTTGTGCCTGAATCGATCTCAAAACCGCTGCGCCATCCAATTCTAAGCTCTCTTCGTCTTGACTAACATTTGGGGCATTGCGAATAAACCTGATGATGTGGTCTACAACCACGCGCTGCTTAAAGAAATATTCGCCTCGCTCAAAGAATGTATGGGCGAGTTGGCTCAGCAGGTCTTCTTTGCGTTGGAGCGACAATTTTTTGTAAACGCGATCGCGCTCAATATTCCGGGAAACATTCCACTTTCTCAGCAGTGCATCCAGGCCCTCTTCATATAGCTCCGAACGGTTGGTTGGAAAGTCGCCCGCTTCCCCAAATGCCAAACACAGGAGCGTCAAAAGCAGAGGATTGGTTGCTAATTCTCGAATTTGCTCATTTTCTTCCAGCTTTTGCTTAAACGTCTTTGCTTTGACGGGATCTTGTTTTGTGGCAAACCACTTCGTCACAAAATCGTGAATCTGCTTTTCGTCAAAGTCAGCAACTTCGACTTCGGTGAACTGTTTGAAGGTATATTCCCGCGCTGCAATTCGGCAGGTCATGACAAACTGATTGCGGTGAAACTGCGTTGCAAACCGTTCGATTTGGTGCACAACGCGCTGACTGTCTGCTTCTTTCACCTCGTCTAAGCCATCGAGAAGAATTAGGGCTTTTCCTGCGGTTAGGATGGAGCGCAATTTAGCTGCGATCGCTGCACCTTCGTCCGATTCTTGGCTCAGTTCAAAGCTCTGCGGTAAATACTTCAACAAATTCGGTTTTCCATCCGCTTCGGCAAGCGCTTTCAGCGTGACGAAGATCGGCACTCGGTTCGCCTGAAATTTTTGGTTGATGCACTGCATTGCCAACCGCTTTAGGAATGTTGTCTTTCCGGCTCCGGGCTGACCCAAAACAACCAGCTTGTCATATTGTTCTACTGCCTCAAACCCATCTACGCGCTTCTCTTGAACAGTGCTTAAGCCAAAGCGATCGAAGTTCTCAAGGCTGCATTTTGCTAGTAGCTCTGTTATTTCTAGCCGCTGCCGTCCGCTTAGCTTTTGCAGAATGTTGACATCGGTATAAATCGCGCTGAGTTCGATTGGGTGCGACATATCCAACACACGCATCGTCCCGCACTGCTGTTCAACCTGCGATCGTATGTATTCACGAGTCTCTTGCACCACAGCATCGATATCTTGTTCTGATTCTGTTTGAGATTTCGCCTCTTCCGCTTTCTCTCCAGCATAAAAGTGCATCGTCTCTGCAATATGCACATTGCTGCCTGATTCAGCCTTGGTTTGCAATCCTGTACTGCGATCGCGGTTCGTTTGCTCAATCTTAGATTCTGGCTGTTGGCTCGATTTCAACTGCTGCTCCGAATCAACCGTAGGTTCATCCGATGCTGAAACATTCTTTTGAGCCTGAACCGCGATCGCTTGCCATTCCAACCCCAAGAAAACACAGACACGAACAAACAGATCGCGATCAATAGACTTTCCATTAAAAAACTTACTAATTGGCTGACGAGTCACTCCCAAAGCATCTGCTAAAGCTTGTTGAGTTAACCGTTTGCTAACGAGTGCTGTATCCGCAGTTTGGATTCCGTCTTGAGAAGCCTGAAGCGATCGCTGAACCATACGACGACCGAAAAAACTTAAGCTTATTCTAGCGGAGTCATTCACAACTCACTCATAGCGCACTCTCAAATCACACAGCGCAAAAGCCTAGCGAATACGCTGTTTGCAAGACATTAGAAGCGTCAAACAACTTGGAGAACTTTCAATGTCTTACATCACGGCTCATTCTCATACCGAAGTGCCTATCACAGTGACACCGCCGCAGCCGATGCAAAGAGATTCCACAACTCAGTTCATTCTTGCGATCGCGATCCTCATCAAATCGGTTGCCTTGCTGATCCATACGATGAAGAAATAGTTAACTTGCGCGATCCTTCAAGTTTGCTGAGCGATCGCGCTTTTTACATCCGTGATAGAGCCTCGCTCTTTCTCGTTGAATGTTTGAGCTTCATCGTTGAATGTCTGAGCTTCGCGCCTGAATGTTTGAGGTGCATTGTTGAATGTTTGAGCTTCGCGCGTGAATGTCTGAGGTTCATCGACGAAAGTCTGAGCTTCGCGCGTGAATGTTTGAGCTTCACTGTTGAAAGTCTGAGCTTCGCGCGTGAATGTTTGAACTTCATCGTTGAAAGTCTGAGCATCATCGTTGAAAGTCTGAGCTTCGCGCGTGAATGTTTGAGCATCAACGACGGATCATTTTTCTTGCCGTTCTGATCCTGCCGCTTCAATCGGGAGAGTAATCACAAACTCTGCGCCCTGACCTAATACCGAATTGACTTCTATTGTTCCAGCGTGCTTCTCCACCACAATCGACCGCGCGATCGCAAGCCCCAATCCGGTTCCAACGCCAACGGCTTTCGTCGTAAACAAATGATTGAAAATCTTCTCTTTGACCTCATCACTCATGCCGATTCCATTGTCTTGAATTCGGATGGCAACATGCTGCTGATCGGCTGCAACGGCAGTGCGAATGGTGATCTGATTCGGACGAGCAATTAAGTCAGCAAGCGTCCGGTTTACATTCGACTCTTCCAACGCCTCGATCGCGTTTGCCAATAGATTCATAAACACCTGATTAAGCTGCCCCGCAAAGCATTCGACTAGCGGAAGCTGACCATACTCTTTAATCACCCCAATCGCGGGGCGTGTCTCGCTCCCCTTCAAACGATGCTTGAGAATCAGCAACGTGCTGTCGATCCCCTCATGCAAATCGTGCAGAACGGCGCGATCGCAGTCGGCACGCGCAAACGATCGGAGGCTAGTGCTAATGCCGCGAATTCGAGAGACCCCTTCGCGCATCGAGCCAATTAACTTAGGCAAGTCTTGACCGATGTAATCGAGATCGATCGCACTGATCTTGTCCTCAATTTCAGCATCAGAATACTTCTGCTGATAGAGCCTAATCAAGCCCATCAAATCCTCGACATAGTTCATTGCAGGCGTAATGTTGCCCGCTAAAAAGCCAACCGGATTATTAATTTCATGAGCCACCCCAGTCATCAGGTTGCCCAACGCCGACATTTTCTCGCTCTGCACCATCAGCGCCTGTGCCTTTTGCAGATCTTGCAACGCCTGCTGTAACTCTTGAGTTTGCTGACGCAGTTGTGCTTCTGACTGATACAGCGCTTCTTCGGTTTGTTTGCCAACAACACCCAAGGCCACATCAGTTGCAGCGAGCTTGAGGGCTTCAAGAACAGAATCGTTGAGCTTTTTGTAAGCAAACATGGCAATCACGCCAACCAATCGCCCTTCGACCAAAAGCGGATATCCCGCAAAGGCAACCATTCCCTCCCGACGCGCCCAGTCCTTATCCCCCACTCGCGGATCGTCTAAAACAGAATTCGTCAAATGCGGCTGTCGCTCTTGAGCGATCCAGCCAATCTTAAACATCCCCACCGGAACGCGAGCGTGATCGCCATCAATGTGAGTGTACAGTCCAGAACTCACCTGCAACTCCAAAACGTTCTCGTTGGCGTTCAACGTCCAAATCCGCGCGAAGGCCGCATCTAAGTGCTGCACCATTGCATCGGTGCAGTGTTTCAGAACCTCTTGCAGCGTGCTGCCATTGGTCAGCGCGAAGTCAACTTCTGCTCGAAACTCCACCTGTCGAACTTGCTCTTTGAGGGCAGCCAGCGTGTTCTTCAGTTCGACATTCTCTGCCCGCCCGATCGCGGCAGTGGCGTGTAGATTCTGGTAAAGAATAGCGTGATCTAGCGAGATCGCGGCGTGAGTAAACAGCAGGTTGAGACCTTCAACGCGATCGCAGGTAAATGATTCAAGATGCCGACTATTTTCTAGGTACAAAATCGCGATCAGCTTACCTTGATTCAACAGAGGCGCACACAGCACGTTTTTCGGCTGATGGTGCAGCAAGTAGCGATCGTTAGAGAAAGAGTTATAGGAAACCGCATTCTGATGAACGATAGGCTGCAACGTGCGGCTAACAGCACCCACGAGAGAAATCGGAACCACTTGACTGATATCAACTGAGAGAGAGTGCCGATTGACTGCTACTCCTCCACGCTCAGCCAACCCTTCAATCACCCACTGATCCTCTTGGTGCATCAGCAAAACACATTTTTCGGCTCCAGCAAACTCGCTCACATCCCTCAGCAGAGCAGCCATCAATTTCTCTAGCTCGACTTCCCTAGAGAAAGCTTGGCAAGCTCTCAGAACTGCTGAGAGATCTACCGCTTCAGAAATACTAATGCTGCGAGGTGAGAATAACGTGCTGGTAAAAAATGGCATGAGCTTCAAGAAGTCAAATTGGATTGGTTATAGATCAGAAGAATGATGCCGCTCATCCCAAAGATGGAGTGTATACCAATCAATATGCCCATCAAGCTAGGAAGGGCACTATACCATTTCTCTTCTAAGCATTTGTTAACCTTCAGCACCCATAAACAGAGGGTAAAGCCGTTGTTTAAGTGTTCTGATTTTGAGATTTAAATCGTCCTTCGACAAATCCTCGCGGCTTCAAATGCTTTGTTTTGCGTCCGCTCACTCGTTCGCGCCACATCCGAAAACTAGATTCCTTCATCTCTCGTCGCATCAGAGCGATGACTTGTTTTTCATCTAGTCCAAACTGCGTAGCGATCGCGTCAAACGGCGTCCGATCTTCCCACGCCATCTCAACAATGCGATCGATACTTGCTTGTTCTAGTTCTGGTAGCTTCATCTCTCCATTGCCTCTAGTGATTTCGGAACGGCTGCCGTTAGAATTTCATTTCCCGTTGGCGTAACCAACACATCGTCCTCAATCCGAATGCCAATGCCGCGCCACCGCTCTGGCACTTCTGGCTGTCCTTCAAACGGTTTGAAGTCCGGTCGAATATAGATTCCAGGTTCAACCGTGACCACATGCCCTGCCTGGAAAGTCTGCCACGTTTCGCCAATTTGCCGCACGCCAGAATCATGTACATCCAGCCCCAACCAGTGTCCCGTGCCATGCATAAAGAACGGCTTGTACTTTTCTTCTTTAATGATTTCCTCAATGTCTCCCTGCAACAGGCCAAGCGCCATCAATCCTTCTACAATCGTGCGAACAGCAGTCTCGTGAAACTGATTCCAAGCGCTGCCGGGTTGAAGCTGCGCGATGGCAGCCAGTTGCGCCTTCAGAACTAGCTCATACAAAATGCGCTGCTCTTCAGTAAATTTGCTGCCGACCGGATACGTGCGCGTAATGTCTGAATTGTAATAACCGTAGGAACAGCCAGCATCCACCAAAAGAAGTTCCCCGTCCTGCATTTGGCGATCGTTTTCGGTGTAGTGCAAAATGCAAGAATTCGCTCCCGACGCCACAATCGACGGATACGCCGCGCCCCATCCACCCCGCAAGCGAAACAGATGCTCCATTTCAGCTTGGAGTTCGTATTCATACATGCCCGGTTTGCGGAGTTGGAGCGCGAGATTGTGAGATTCTGCCGCGATCGCAACCGCCTTGCGCATCAACTCCAATTCGCTTTCACTCTTCACCTGCCGCAACGGATAGAGCAAAGGCCCCGGATCTTCGATCGCAATGGGACCAATCCACTTTTTCTCATAGGTCGCCATGCATCGCTGCCACAGCGCAATGATTCGATCATTAAAGCTGCGATCGCGCCCCATGTGATAGTAGATGCGATCGGCTTTTTCGACATATTGCGGCAGCTTTTCCGTCAACTCCGTGATCGGATACGCCTCATCTGCGCCGTAAAGTTCTTTCGCCGCCTCAACCCCAATCCGATAGCCTGACCACGTTTCCTTGTCGCGATCTTTCGGCTGCACAAACAACACAAATTTATGGGTTTCGTGCCACGGCGCAAACACCGCCACACAATCCGCTTCATTGAATCCCGTTAGATAGAAAAAATTACTATCTTGCCGGAAGTTGTACTCCACATCGTTATGCATCACGGCAGTCGGTGCACTCCGAAGAATCGCAGTTCCGTTGCCAATTTTTTCGAGAAAGCGATCGCGCCGTTGACGAAATTCTGATTGCATAACGATGTGGAATAAACGGGGTAAACATATGGGTGTTAGGCAACGCCAAAACACACCCTCTATTAACCTTTGTAACTCATAACCTGGATTACCATACCCTCTTTGGGCACATCTGAACGGCTAATCGTGAGCGAGCTTCCTCCCCGCCGCACAGGTGTGCCGCTCATGAGCGTGAGGAAATTATCTAACGCGGTCAGTTCACACTGATCTTTCGCCGCTGAAGTGCGATATTGAGTCGGCACAACAAGTTTAGCGTTCAACACTTGCAGTGCTTGTTTGGCTTCCTGTGGCGTATAGGCTTTCGGGCCGCCGCCCACCGGAATGAACACCACATCGGGAGTGCCCATCAAAATCTTTTGCTCTAGACTAATCGGAGCCGCCGCCCCGCCAAGATGCAACACGGACACACCGCCTTGAGTCCATTTCCACGCGATATTTTTGCCAAAGCGTCTACCGCCATTGCGATCGTGGTCGGTAGCAATGCCTTGAATCTTCAACCCATTCAAATTGTAAGCACCAGCTTGGTAGAGCAGTTTAGGATTTCCAGGCACAACGTCCACTGCGCCTTCATCGAGAAGCTGACTGCTAATCATCACCAAATCGGCTCCCACTTTGGGGGCACGATATCCGGCGGTGCAGCCTGCGCTCTTAAACGGATTGACGAGAATGCGCTGTCCACTACCGCTCAGCAAGACGCAGCTATGTCCCAAGTACTGAACTGAGAGAGAACCCGTCTGAGCAATCGCCCGTCGGTCTGATAACGCGATCGTCGCGACTGCACTTCCCAATCCTGCGCCCGCTACCTGTAAAAATTGTCTCCGTTTCATAGTTCTCCTCAACGAGTTCTCCTCAACAATGCCGATCACGACTCCTGAGTTCTAAGTGTTGAGTCAAACGGTTCCCCTCGTCAACTTATCTCCTCCAGTCGCCTTGAATGATTGGTTTCACAGCTTGACTTCACGAAGATCTCAAAGATGGTCTCAACGATCGCTAATATCCTGCAAAAAGTTCCGCAATAGCTGCTTACCCGAAGCCGTTAGCACGCTTTCTGGATGAAACTGCACCCCTTGAATGTGCGGGTAGTGTCGATGCCGAACGCCCATAATCGTGTCATCGTCTACCCAAGCCGTAATTTCTAGCACATCCGGGCAACTCTCCCGCTCAATCACCAAACTGTGATATCGAGTCGCCGTCATTGGGTTCTCAACGCCCGCAAACACGCCCAGATTCGTATGCTGCACGTCAGATGTTTTGCCATGCATTAACACGGGTGCAGAAACAATGTTGCCGCCAAACACCTGTCCAATACTTTGATGGCCCAAACAGACGCCTAAAATTGGCGTTGTCACTCCCAGTTGCCGAATCAGCTCCATTGAGACTCCGGCATCTTCTGGACGTCCCGGTCCTGGCGAAATCACAATTCCGGCGGGGTTTAGCTGCTTCACCTGCTCCAGCGTAATCTGGTCATTCCGGTAAACCTGAATGTCTGCTGCGATCGGAAATTCTGCCCCCAATTCACCGAGGTACTGAACCAAGTTGTACGTAAAACTATCGTAGTTGTCGATCACAAGAATCATGGCAATAGACCAGAACGGTGAATTCTAGTCTACCCTGTCCCTTCTTAGCCCGGAAGAGCAGGCAACAGCACAAATACTTTAGGCAAAAGGACACAGCCAGCGACTAGGACTGCCGCGATCGCAGAAACTAACACCGCCGCCGCCGCACAATCTTTCGCAATCTTTGCCAGTTCGTGATAGGACTGCTTCACGGTCAAATCCACTACTGACTCGATCGCCGTGTTGAGCAACTCCATCGCCAACACTAGCCCAATCGTCAAGCCAATCACCGCCAGTTCTACCACGCTCGATCGCAGCGCAATTCCGCACCCGATCGCCGCACTCCCCAGCAACACATGAATCCGAAAATTACGCTGCGTCAGAAACGCATAGCTGATGCCCATCCAAGCGTACTTAAAGCTGGTAAACAACGTGGGGGCAACTTGCCACGCCAAATCGCGATCGGGCTTCACTAAAGACAAAATTTTAGAGGGAGGGCGCTTCGGCGGCTGGGTCGGAACTTCTGAGGACATAGCAATAACTTACATAACGGGCGGGGAAATTGAACTCACCGTTTCTTTAGCGATTCGTTTCTTCAGCGATTTCTTCAGCGATTAGAGTAAGGCGTGGAGCTATTTTATAAGTTAGTCAATAAACTTCAGAAACAGTATTGCAACAATGCCATCAAACGTAAACATCACATTACATAAACATCACATTACAGATGAACGGCGATTCCGACGGAGTTGAGAAGCACCTGCTGCTGATCTAACATTCTTTCTAAATGCTCATCATCGGGATGATCCCAGCCTAGGAGATGCAAGAGTCCGTGAGCAGAGAGCCACGCTAATTCGGTTTCTAGAGAATGCTCGTGCTGCTGGGCTTGGCGGGTGGCAGTCTCGATCGAAATGATAATGTCTCCCAGATACAAGGGTTCTTCGTCCAGCTCATCAAATTCTGGGTACTCTACTTCCAGCATGGCAAATGACAAAACATCGGTGGGTTGGTCTTTTTGCCGATATTGACGGTTTAGAACCTGGATGTCTTGGTCGTCGGTTAGCCGCAAGCTTAACTCGTAGAGTTCTTGGGGATGGAGGGGTAGCTCATCGTCAGGATCGGTAGGACGTAGCATCTCTAGCCAACGACGAAACCAAATCTCCCAAGTTTCCGAACTGACGGGAGACGTTTCGGCTGACGGTTGAGTGGAAAAAAAGCAATCCTGCACACTGAGTTCGACGTGCATGATGCCCATTACCGAGTTAGATAAGATAGACCAATCAGCACGGCTAGTAGCCCAGTTGCCGTCAAGAGGAAGTGAAATATGGAGGTTCCCCGCTTCCGAACCATGTTTCGCATGGCGAGCTTGACATAGGTCGGCGGACGCTCGGTTGGCGTCTCAGGAGTCGGGTCAACAGGCGCTTCAGAGGGTGTAGTCATAAAATCTAGATTCCGTGACAAGAGAGGCACTCTTACTCTAGCAACTGACGCGCTGACTGAAATAAATCTGCACGTTGGGCTGAACCTGCTAACCTGTTAATTCATTCTGCTGACTTATCGATTAACGTCTCATGTCTCGTCTTGCCAGTACGATTGAAGCGATTCTCTACCTCAAAGCGCAACCTCTGTCGATCGCGCAGATTTCCGAGTTTGCGGGCTGCGATCGCAAAACGACCGAGGAAGGATTATTAGAACTGATGGGAGACTATGCCCATCGCGACACGGCGCTAGAAGTGGTAGATACAGGAAAAGGCTACACACTCCAGCTTCGTGAGTCGTACCAAAATTTGGTTCATGCCTTAATCCCTGCGGATGTGGGAGTCGGGGCGCTCAGAACGCTAGCGGTCATTGCGATGAGAGGGCCGCTCACCCAAACGGATTTAGTCGATTTGCGGGGATCAGGCGCTTATCAGCACGTTCAGGAACTCGTGACTCAGGGCTTTGTAAAGCGACGGCGCAAGTCGGATGGTCGGTCTTATTGGGTGCAAGTGACCGATAAGTTTCACCAATATTTTCAGTTGAATCAGCTACCGGAAGGCATGAGTCAATTGATTTCGCGGCGAAAGGCGAAACCCAGCGGGGAAGAAGTGACGGATGGAGAAGCGATCGCGTTGGATACATCGGAAGAAATACGAAAGGATTTAGGAGCAGAAGAGCCGCTTGAATTGGACGAGCTTCAACTCGAAGATTAGAGGGCAATGCGATCGTTCAGCCACGGTCTACAACACTCTCGAGTAATTAAAACTGGTAAGAGATGCGAGTGACTAAACTTCGGGTTTGCTATCGCGTTGCATTAGTTCTCCGACCGCCGCTTGAGGGGTGATCTCTCCCTGGAGCAAGCGATGCACTTGTTGAGATATCGGCATTGAGATGCCTTGTTGCTGAGCAAGTTTGATCAAGACTGCGGTTGTGTTGATGCCTTCAGCCGTACCTTCTAGCGCTTCTAGAACTTGACATAGTGTTTTGCCTTGTGCCAACCCATAGCCAACTTGATAATTGCGACTTAGCGGACTATTGCAGGTCGCTAGCAGATCTCCTAATCCTGAGAGCCCGTATAGGGTTTCGGCTTTGGCTCCCCAATAGGTGCCGATGCGAATCATTTCGGCTAACCCGCGAGTGATCAGGGCGGCTTTGGCGTTGTCTCCCAGTTCCAGTCCGTCACAGGCTCCAACCGCGATCGCAATCACATTTTTCAGTGCCCCGCCCAATTCAACGCCGATCGCATCAGAGTTTGTATAGACTCGAAACCGACTGGACGAAAAGGCCGCCTGCACTCGTTCCGCTGTCTCTGGATGGTCACTTGCAATGACGCTAGCAGCCGGTAAGCCTTGTTCAATTTCTTTTGATAAATTTGGTCCTGATAGAATCGCAATCCTCAAGGCTTCGGTTAGCGAATTCTTTTGGAGCTTGCCGGAACTAATTAGCTGCGCCGGAAAGCCCGTTCGCCAAACTTGAGACGGCAGTAATGGCAGATCAACATTGCTGCCAGAGTCAGGATCAAGTCCCTTAGTAGCGGTGACGAGAATGGTGTTGGGTGCGATCGCGCACGTTTGTAGCTGTGCCATCACCGAGCGGACGCCTTTCATCGAAATGGCAGAGACGATGATCTCGGCATTCTCAATCACGTCTTCTAGAGAGGTCGAAGAGCGTCGTGACCAGATCTCGACCTGATGACCGTTTCCTCTAGCAAGCTCTGCTAAGGTGCTGCCCCATGCCCCTGCTCCTACGACGGTGATCTTCAAGCGTTCCCCCGTGGATATTGCTTCATCAGCGCTCTCACCTGTTCTGCATGATAAGAACTGCGGGTAAGCGGGGACGAGACAACTTGTAAAAATCCTAGCGCTTCTCCGTACTCACGCCATGCGTCGAACTGCTCGGGCGTCACAAAGTCCTGAACGCCCAAATGTTTCTGCGTCGGCTGGAGATACTGCCCGATGGTGAGAATGTCACAGTCTACGGCTCGCAGATCCCGCAAGACTTGGCGCACTTCGTCATCGGTTTCGCCTAAGCCCACCATAATGCCAGACTTGGTGTAGACCGACGGAGTGATTTGCCGCGATCGCTTCAAGAGTTCGACCGATCGGGCGTAGTCTCCTTGGGGACGCACTCGCCGATACAAGCGAGGAATCGTTTCGGTGTTGTGGTTTAGCACTTCGGGCGCAGCGCTTAGCAGAATCGCCAACGCTTCCCAATTGGCGCACAGATCGGGGATCAGAACCTCGATCGTTGTACCCGGTGAAATGGCTCGAATCTCCTCAATGCACCGCACAAACTGACTTGCTCCTCCATCGGGCAAATCATCGCGATTGACGGACGTAATCACCACATGGTTGAGCCGCATTCGTCGCACGGCTTCTGCTAACCGGGTCGGCTCTGTGGGGTCGAGGGGCTGCGGTTTTTTCTCAAAATCAATGTCGCAGTAGGGGCAGGCGCGGGTGCAAGCGGGTCCCATGATCAAAAACGTCGCCGTTCCAGCGTTGAAGCATTCGCCGATGTTGGGGCAGGATGCTTCCTCGCAAACTGTGTTGAGAGCGAGATCTCGCAGAATGTCTTTAACGTTGCCGACCCGCTCCCACTGAGGAGCTTTGACCCGTAACCAGTCCGGTTTCACAACCACGTCTGTCGTTCCTGAAGTTTTGCAATCCTAATCTTAACAAGTTGGTGTGGAGGATTGTATATTTAGACGGGTGTGCTAACCTGAACTATAGGCATCGGGATGTAGCGCAGCTTGGTAGCGCACCTCGTTCGGGACGAGGGGGTCGTAGGTTCAAATCCTATCATCCCGATTAGAAAAGCAAAAATGTGGTGTGAGAGTTTCAGATTAGCGTTCTGAGCTTTCGCACCATTTGCGTTTAAAGGGGTTGCTGGGAGAGTATCCTCCAACCTTACGATCGCTTGATTTGTTCAGCAGAAGAGAAGTAGCAATCGAGATGATTTAGTCGCACCTCAATGTCAAGGTACGGGATGTCAAAGTACCGGAAGTCCGAGTGATAAAAATTCGAGCGTTGCACAATTCACAATGCGAAGTATCTGAAAGAGTGCTCCTTTATTTTTGCTTTTGCAACCATAAACGCGATCGCTACCGCACACCAAAACTCGCTGCCAATTTTCTTTATTGACTGGAGCCAAAGTGCTTCGATTTAGTTTCATTAAATTCCGCCAATGGACACAACGGCTCTGACTCTCAAGAAAGACGAGTTGGGTAGTCACGATTCAATAGGATTGAGCGGGATTCGTTAAAGCGCTCGGTTTTCCTTTTGCGTGACCGTCTTTTAACAATTTTTCAGCCTAGATATTAAAGCCCAGATATCAAAGTGCACAACGCTTTGCTTCCTATCGCTTTCATCTTTGTCATATTCTTTTCATAATCGAAGGATTTTAGCGGATGTCCTTTAACAGTACAGCGTCGAGACCGAGCCTTCCTGAAGTGCATCGAAGTGTTCCGGTTCCAAACGTTAAAAATTTTTGGCGCAAGCTCTTAGCCTACGCCGGTCCGGGATACCTCGTGTCGGTCGGCTATATGGATCCTGGCAACTGGGCAACAGACATTGCTGGCGGCTCTCGGTTTGGCTATGCCCTCCTCAGCGTGATCTTGCTCTCGAATTTAATGGCGATTTTACTGCAATCGCTGTGTGTGCGGCTTGGCATTGCGACCGGGCGTGACTTGGCGCAGATGTGCCATGAGCAATTTAGTCCACGGGTTAGTTTTGCCCTCTGGATTGTCTGTGAGATCGCGATCGCAGCGTGTGACTTAGCCGAGCTTCTGGGTAGCGCGATCGCGCTACAACTTCTGTTTGGCTTACCGTTGGCGTGGGGCGTTTGTCTCATGGGATTCGATGTGCTGGTGATGTTGCTGCTGCAATCGAAAGGATTCCGCTATGTCGAAGCGCTAATTATTACGTTGGTCGGTACGATCGCGCTCTGTTTCGCCGCCGAAATTTGGTTTGCCCGTCCTAGTGTTGGCGGTATTCTGGGTGGATTTGTCCCCAGCTTAGATATCGTCAAGAATTCTGAGATGCTCTACATAGCGATCGGCATTTTGGGCGCAACGGTGATGCCGCACAACCTCTATCTGCATTCTTCCATTGTGCAGACTCGTGCATTTGAACCCACGATCAAGAAAAAACGGGAAGCAATTAAATTCAGCACGATCGATTCTACAGTGGCGCTCTGGTTTGCCCTGCTGATCAATGCCGGAATTCTGATTGTTGCTGCCGCTACCTTCCACATGTCCGGGAATCATGACGTGACAGAAATTCAGGATGCTTACAAGTTGCTGTCGCCCCTGCTGGGTGTTGGGGTGGCAAGTGCTGTTTTTGGCTTTGCGCTCCTAGCGTCTGGACAAAGTTCAACCTTAACCGCAACGCTCGCCGGACAAATTGTGATGGAAGGATTTCTAAGCTTCCGCCTGCCCCCTTGGGCGCGACGCTTGATCACTCGGTTGATTGCGATCGTGCCTGCGCTGATCACGATTTTGGTGTTTGGAGAACAGTGCACTGGGGATCTGTTGATTCTCAGTCAAGTGATCCTGAGCTTACAGCTTCCGTTTGCGGTGTTTCCGCTCATGATGTTTACCAGCGATCGTAAGTTGATGGGAACCTTTGTCAATCCAACTTGGCTCAAATTCACGGGTTGGGGTGTGGCAATCTTAATTGCCGGACTGAACGGGTGGTTGTTGTGGCAGACGGCGAGTGGATGGATTTCGCATTAGAAATCCTCGAAGGGATTGAAGAAATCTCGCGTGGGGCGATCGCGCTGCCCGAGTTCGGAGGGGGGGCGATCGTTGCTCCACGCCCACCAGACTTGACCACACTGACACTGATAAAACTCTTGCCACTTTTTCCGGTAGTCTTCTGTAAACACGGGAGAGCGGCGATTAATCCAAACTTGGGTTGCTTCCGTGGAAGTTTTGCGGCAGGTCGGACAGGCGAACGTGTAAGAATGACTGGCAGGTTTGGTCCACGCAGGCGGAGTCGGGTCAAAAGCGTCCATCATGGCGTAGCGAATTTGCAGCGTTGCGTCTCGCTCATTATGACGTGTTTTAGAGGGAATGAGGGAATCGGCAATGGGATGAAGCCGAGCGATCGCTAGTTTTTGCAAGCATCATTTTTTGCAAGTTAACCTGAGTTCGACGAGTTCTTTCGCTTCGTTGATAGCGGCTTCTGCCCCCTAAATCCCTCATTCTGGGGAACTTTGAATCGGAAGGTTTGGCTTGAAGTCCCCCAATTTTGAGAGATTTAGGGAGGCTTCTCGAATTCATAATCGGAGCGCACTACTTCTGTTGAACTGACGCCAAGTTAGTAACATCTATTTTCAGCTATAAAGCTCGGAGTTCCGAGTGTAGAGCCTGGCAGTTCGGCTTCTGAAGGCGAAGTCCCGAGCTTTGAGCTTCAATCTCCGAGTAAAAAGCTTGGAGTTCCGAGTTCTGAAGGCGGAACTCCGAGCTTTGAGCCTCGCTCTCCGAGTAAAAAGCCTGGAGTTCCGAGTATAGAGCCTGACAACCCGTGTTCTGAAGGCGGAACTTCGTGTTCTGAAGGTGGAACTTTGCATTCTGAAGGCGGAACTTCGCGTTCTGAAGCCGATCGCTTCCGTGAAAAGCATTAAAAAAGCGCGATTGCTCCGCAAGCTCCGAAGGATCGCTTGCTTCATCCAGTTCCTCAGTAGAGACAAATCTTCTACCCAGCCTGCATTACTTAGCAATCTTTAACCATCCGCTCTAATCGGATAACAGCTTTCAAGCATTGATTTCGCCATCACGCCCAAAGTGCAACGTCCGGGTCAATAATTTGTGCCAAGTAGAGATTTTTTGGGTATCGTCTGTATGAACAGATTGTCAATGACGATACCTACCCCCGCTTCTACTGCCCTTATGATCCTCAATCTCATTTCGCTGCTTGGCATGTTTGGGCTTTGCGCGATCGCTTGGCTCTTCTCAGAAAACCGCCGTCTGAAATTCTTTCCCTGGCGCGTTGTGTTCACGGGTATTCTGCTTCAGCTTGTGCTGGGAGCGCTTGTGTTTGGGTTTCCAGTGACGCAATGGGCGCTTCAAGTTTTTAGTAGTTTGTTAGATGGTGTGTTTTTGGCGGCAGATACGGGTGCGAATTTCGTGTTTGGCAAAAATTTAGTGCCGCTTCCGACTAAACCTGCGGACATCAACTTAGGCTACATCTTTGCGTTCCGAGCGCTGCCGACGGTCGTCTTCTTTTCAGGACTGATGGCACTGCTGCAAAATTTGGGCGTTATTCAAGCGATTACGGGCGTGTTTGCGAAGGCGTTCTATCACACAATGCGGCTGAGTGGAGCAGAAGCCCTCAGCGGCGCGGCAAATATTTTTGTGGGCATCGAAGCCGCGATCGTCGTCAAGCCTTACCTCGCCAAAATGACTCGCAGCGAACTTTGCGCGATTCTGTCCTGCTGCTTTGGAACGGCGGCTTCTTCCACACTGGCAATCTATGTCAGCTTTCTGCGTCCCGTCTTTCCCAATATTCTGGGACATTTAGTATCGGCGTCGATTATTGCGATTCCCGCCTGTTTTGTGTTGTCTAAAATTTTGGTTCCAGAAACCGAGATTCCCCTCACAATGGGCGGTGTTCCTCAGGAAGAAAAGACGCAGCGCGTGCAAGAAACGGTTGGAGGAGAACCGATCGAGCGGATGAATTCCCTTGATGCTGCGATCGTCGGCGCGTTAGATGGCGTCAAAATGGCAGTGGCGATCGCGGCTGTCTTGATCCTCATTCTGGGATTCGTTTCGCTGATCAATCAAATCTTTGCAGGTCTCGCCGGAATTCCGGGCGGTGTAGGTGACTTCTTCAAAGTGGTGACGCTTGCTAATATTGAAGGCGCGTTATTCCTGCCGTTCACTATCTTGACAGGTGTTTCTCTCGAATGGAGTGAGCTTTGGGAATCGTCGGTGCTGATCGGACGCCGCTTGTTTGAAACCGCCATTCCGTCATATCAGGCCTTGGGTCTGGCTGCTGCTCGTCCTGACAATCCGCTCAGCGATCGCGCCGTTCTGATCGTCAGCTATGCGCTGTCGGGCTTTGCTCACCTCGCCTCCGTCGGAATTTTTGTCGGTGGTACGATCGCGCTGATTCCCTCGCGGCGCAAAGATATTGCTGATTTGGGCTGGAAAGCGTTGTTCGTTGGCACGCTTGCGACGCTGATGATTGCTTGTGTGGCGGGAGTATACGATACGGGTGCTGCGAGCATTCTGGGCACGAAGCCTAACCCGCAAGTCACGGCAAGTCCTGCTGCTCCGACCTCACTCACTTCGCCTGCACCCAGGCTAACACCATCGCCAAAAGCCGCCACTTCTGCACCGAAGGTAAAGGCTTCACCCGCGAAGCCTGATGCTGCTCGTTAAGATGCACGCCATTTGACCGAGCCGCCAATCGGTTCGGTCGAGGCAGGCGACGGAGATTGACCCTTGAGAACCTGCGTGATCGCCTCTCTTAAATACTGACGTTTGACCGCTTTCGGATTTTCGGCATTGTCATCGATCGCACCGCGATAGCGTAGCACTCCGGCTTGATCGATCAGAAACGCGTGGGGTGTCTTGGTTGCACCAAACGTCTCGGCCACGTCTTGAGTGACATCACGCAAATACAGAAAATTGAGCTGGTTTTTGGCAGCAAACGATTTCATTTGCTCGAAGCGATCTTGAGGAAACTGCTGCTCATCGTTGGGGTTTAAGCCAATCATCAGAAAGCCTTGATCGTGAAACTCTGCTTGGAGTTGTTTGAGGCGATCGAGGTATAGATTGACGTAAGGACACCCATTGCAGATGAACACCACTGCGATCGCGCGCTGATTTTTCAAATAGTCAGCGAGGTGATGCACTAAGCCGTCTGTGCCGGGAAGCTCGAAATCTGGGGCATAGCTACCAATCGAAGTACCAAGGGTTTCTATCATTTTTTTATGAAGGATTAGCGTAGGAACTGGACAAAAGCGTAGGAACTGGACAAATAAGGGTCGCCTAATGGACTAGAGCGACAAGCGAAGAACCGTATCCCGAATGCTAGATTTATGAAAGTTCATATTTTAATAGAATTCCACTATTCGCCCTGGCGCTAACAGGGGATCCTTACCCAAACGCTCTCAAGGTTTATGCTCACCTCTTCAATTTCGGTTCGGTCTGATTACAGCACCTGGATGTGGAAAGGCTTTCAAGTTGCCTATCAAGCTGAGGGAACAGCAGGTCCTGCGGTTGTGCTAGTGCATGGATTTGGAGCATCGTTTTATCACTGGCGCAAAAATTTGCCCGAGCTTGCAAAAACCTGTCGCGTCTATGCGATCGATTTAATCGGGTTTGGCAAATCGTCTAAACCGATTCCTGACAAGCAGATGGAGTACACCTTTGAGACGTGGGGAGCGCAGCTTGCAGATTTTTGCCGAGAGGTGATTGGTGAGCCTGCATTCTTAGTGGGCAATTCGATTGGCTCAATCGCGATCATGCAAGCGGCGGTTGATGCTCCTGACTGGGTGCGTGGTGTTGCCTTGGTGGGATGTTCGCTGCGGTTGCTGCATGAACGGCATCAAGCGACGCAACCGTGGTTTAAGCGTGTCGGTGCGCCAATTTTGCAGAAGGTGCTGAAGAAGAAATGGTTTGGTCAGTTGTTTTTCAAGCAGCTTGCCACACCTAAGACGGTTCGGAAAGTGTTGCTGAAGGCGTATGGACGATCAGACGCGGTGACGGACGAATTAGTCGATCTGCTGTTGGGAGCCGCCAAGGATGAGGGCGCGATGGGAGTATTCATTGCGTTTACAAATTATTCTCAAGGCCCCTTGCCCGAAGATTTGTTGCCAGAGTTGTCGTGCCCTGCGATCGTGCTGTGGGGCGAAGCAGATCCGTGGGAACCGATCGCGCTGGGGCGTGCGTTTGCTGAGTATCCGCGAGTCGAATCGTTTATTCCGCTTGCGGGAGTGGGGCACTGCCCGCAAGATGAAGCACCGGAAGTCGTCAACCCGATTTTGCGGGATTGGATTTTAGAGAAAGCTCACACGGGTTCAAACACCATTTGAGGCACAAGGACACCTTCTATAGAACGGGTGATGCCCAAAAAGCGATCGCGCTCGTCCCACACGCGCATGAGTTGATCTTCGGAGTGGTCTGAAGCAATCTTTTGCCCTTGACACCAACGCCGCGCTAAGTCTTCGGGCAGATGGATTTTAGATAAATGAGACAACGCACGATCGGGTGAAACCAGCGTGAAGGTTCCTGCTTCTATTTGCTGAGCGAGTTCCTCGAAGGTCAAACTGTCGGTCAGCGTAAAGCCACTACTCTCCGTTCGGATGAGTTTTGCGAGCGTCGCTCCAGTGTTTAGCGCTGCGCCTAAGTCCCTGGCGATCGCACGAATGTAAGTGCCTGCCCCGCACGCGATCGCAAGCTCTAATTCGGGAAAGTCTCCCGCTCTCCAATCCAAAATATCGAGAGTGTAAACGTCTACCGATCGTGCGGGTACATCGATCAATTCTCCCGATCGCGCCAAGTCATACAGCCGTTTTCCTTCAACTTGAATGGCGCTGTAGTTTGGCGGTATCTGCTGAATGTTGCCTAAAAAAAGCGGTAACTTCTCTCTAATTGCCTCTAACGTCAATTGGGGAACGGCTTGACTCGTCAGCGTTTCGCCTTCTAAATCATCCGTTGCAGTGGTAACGCCAAATCGAATTGTGGCTTGGTACGCTTTGTCACTACGGAGATATTGCAGTAGTCGGGTCGCCCGTCCGATCGCGATCGGTAGAACCCCGATCGCGGCAGGGTCAAGCGTTCCAGCATGTCCGATGCGTTTGAGCTTGAGCAACTTGCGAGCTTTTGCCACGCAGTCGTGTGAGGTGAAGCCAGAGGGTTTGTTGAGATTGAGGAAACCGTTCACAAGTAACTCGATCGTTTGAGTGCAGTTTCTTATCTTAGTTTGGCCTGCTTAGATGTTGTACTCAACCCTACAAGGTTTACATTGGCGATGTGCGGCTGTGGATTCCTAAACATCGACAGTACACCTATCCCGATGTGATGGTGATTCGGGGTGAACCAGTTTATGCGGACAAGGGCACAACAACGGTAACTAATCCGATGCTGATTGCAGAGGTGTTGCCGAAGTCTACGCAGAACTATGATCAGGGGGATAAGTTCACGTATTACCGCTCGATTCCAGAGATGGAGGAGTATCTGTTGATCGATCAGACGCGATCGCGGGTGATGCAGTATCGGAAGACTGAGCAGGGATGGCTGCTGACAGACTACGAGAGCGAGAATTCTGTGGTGCGGTTGGGAACGGTTGGGCTTGAGATTGGCTTTGGCGATTTGTATGAAGGCGTCAATTTTGATGAGCAAGAGTTGGCAAACGATAAATAACGAGCGCTTCGCTCCAAAGATGTGTTTGCCCCACTCATGAGGCGAGAGCGTCCA
>NZ_JCACCM010000035.1:0-3422 GCF_059501405.1 Myxacorys sp. | reverse complement strand
ATAATGACTCAACTTGACCAGACCCTACTCCTAGCGTCACTGCGTAAGTCCTGTTGCAGTGATACAGTTGGCACAGATTGTGTAGAACGAAAATCTACGAAATTGCCAGCTGAGTTTCTCTTGAGAGATCGGGTTGGTTTTTGTTTCCAGGAGAAATCGCTTGTTCGATGATACTTGCTGCTTGTTGAACTCCGCCTGTCTGCTGAATGGCTTGCTTCAGCCTCAGGGCATTTTGTTTGTAAGACGCTTCGCGCAGCATGTGTTGAATTGTGGTTCTTAGTTTGAGCGGTTCAATTTGAGCAAACGGAATAGCTTCTCCAGTGCCCGTCCAATGAATCCGAGCCGCATTTCCGGGCTGTTCGTAGGTGATTGGAATGGCAAGCATTGGAACGCCTTGACTGAGCGAATCGAGTACTGTGTTGAGCCCAGCATGGGTGATAGTGAGTTGCGATCGCTGCAAAATCTCTAGCTGTGGAGCGGATTCGACAACAATTGGAGAGCCAGGCAAATTTTGAAGCGTGTTGGCTCCGCCACCCAGCGTGATGACGAGTTGAACATTAATCTCAGCACATGCCGTTGCGATGCAATGAAACAATTCCTGCTTGGTGTGTTGAATTGTTCCTAACGAAGCGTAGATTAGCGGCTGCCCGGTCAACTTTTCAAAGGGAAAGGTTTCAGTTGCAATTTCACTAGCAGAGCGTAAAGGTCCAACATAGTGGAAGCGGGGTGGTAGTTTCGTACAGGGAAAGTCAAATTCAGCTGGTTGTTGACTAATTTGGGCGATCGAATGAGTGTTTGACCAATCGTACAACCGATAACAATGTGGCAATTTCCACTGCGCGCGATAGGTATTGAGAACGTTTAGCGTTGGTTTACTGTAGCGATCGAGCAAGTGATAGGCAATTCGATTACGTATTCGTGCCCATGCAGTATCGAGATAGCGCCAATGAGTGAAGAAAGGCGGCACCTCGATCGATTGGCGATGAATCGCTTGACTATTGCAGACGCTAATAAATGGAATATCTAAAAATTCAGCAACCGCCTCTCCAGCTGGTTCAAGTTGATCAACTAACAGTGCTTCAATACCCAGTGACGCAATCGCATTGGGGGCATCCTGACACACGATCGCGCTCATCTGGGCGCAAAATTCAATAGACTGCTGTAATGCATCAATGCCATTAAAATTAGCAAGCTGCTGAATCGTTTCTGCCAGCGAGCCAGGACGATAAATGGATTGTCCAATTGGGTAAAAACTTAATCCTTGAGCGTTGACTTGCCGTGCAACATCTGGGATTTGTAGAACAGTAACTTGATGCCCACGAGATTGAAGTTCCTGTCCGAGTGCCCCAAGTGTTTTCAAATGGCTAAAGAAGGGTGGACAAATAATACCAAAGTGAGTCATGTGGTTGGAACATTGCACTTTCTATTATTTTATTATCAGTAGAACGATCGCAACGTGTCTTGCGCCTTACGGTACGTTGCGATAGAAGCGTAGGATAGACCTTAGTAAAATCAGTTAGTAATTGCTAATACACAGCGAATGAAAACATAAGCTAAAAGGACTTTAACCATTCGTTTTATAACGTAAACGAGGTCTTCTTAATTTCACAGCTAAGAATTAATTTAACTAAAAGACTTGTTCGGAAATAAGGGAGAATGAGTTGCCCTTGCCCAAGCTTGACTCATGCTTGATCTAGACCGCATTCTCAACGACGACCGCCTAATGCGAGCACTCACAGGTCTCAACCACAAAGCATTTGAAGCACTCTTACCCAGTTTTGAAACTGCTTACCAGCAGAATCTCATCCAACCTGACCAGACTCGCCAACGAAGATTGGGTGGAGGTCGAAAAGCCCGACTGCTGACGATTGAGTACAAGCTGTTCTATATCTTGCTCTACTGCAAATGCTATCCCACGCTGGATCTGTTGAGTGTGATGTTTGCCTTTCAGCGCTCTTGTGCCTGTGATTGGGTGCATACTTTGTTGCCTGTCTTAGAACAAACACTGGGCGATAAGCAAGTCTTGCCTGCTCGCAAATTGAAAAGCATGGCAGAGTTTGTCGCGTTGTTTCCTGGGGTGAAAACGGTGATCTTGGACGGAACAGAACGCCCGGTGCAGCGGCCTCAAGATGCAGAGCAACAAAAGGAGCATTACTCTGGAAAAAAGCGACGACACACCCGCAAACATATTACGGGAACGACCCGAAACAAACGGGTGATTCTGCTGTCTCCTGCACAAGTGGGGAAGATTCACGATAAACGACAACTGCAAGAAGCTGAACTCGTCGAGTACATTCCAGATCAGGTGAATATCGAAGGTGATTTAGGCTTTCAAGGCTTGCAAAATGAGTTCGTCAACATTCATTTGCCTCATAAGAAGCCACGAGGTAAAGAGCTGAGTGATTGGCAAAAGCAACAGAACAAAGAATTTAGTCAGCAACGGGTGGTCTGTGAACATGCTCATGCGGGCATGAAGCGTTATAACGCCGTATCTGCAATTTATAGAAATCGTATGCCTAACTGTGATGATCAACTGATGCTAATTGCCGCAGGGCTATGGAACTTCTATTTAGATGCAGCATAAAGAGAAGGCAAATAAGAAAAGCCTGTGCTCTTGCTGACCTTATTTCCGAACAAGTCTATTACCGTTTCCACATCTTCTCATTCATTCTATAGGCTACATCTTTAGAACGATGGATAGCTTTATTGGAGTTGCAAGAATAATACTATGAACCACAATTCACTTTCAGTGTGATCATCGTTGTTATTATTGGTTAGAAGAAGGAAATGGTTGTCAATCAACAACAGCAGAAACGTGCGATCGGCGTATTTACTGATCGTGAAAAAGCAGAGCAAGCAATCAAGGAATTGCAAAATTCTGGCTTTTCAATGGACAAGATTTCTTTAGTTGCTAAAGAAGGTGAAGACGAGGGTGAGCAGGTTAGCGGTGTTGAAGTCAGCGATCATGTCGGAGATACGAAGGTCGCCAACACAACAGATATGGTTGGAGATACCTTTGCAACTAGTAGCACGGGCTTTGCTTTGCTGGGCTTGACCAGCTTGGCTCTTCCTGGAATTGGGGCCGTTTTGGCCGCTGGAAGTTTTGGTGTAGCCCTGGCTGCTAGTGCAGCCAGTAGCGGAGTCGCCGCGATCGCGTCCAACAATTTAGAGAAAGCACTGATTGATTACGGTATTCCTAAAGCTCAAGCCGCCGCTTATAGCGATCGCTTGCAACGGGGCGACTACCTCATCACTGTAGAGGGAACCGATGAGGAGATTCACCAAACTGAGCAGGTGTTTGGTCAGCAGGGAATTCAAGACTGGAGCGTCTACTAATCAATGCTCGCAGCGTAGAATCGTGAGTTTGAGTTTCACAGGACTTACGCAGGGGCACTAGATTCAGGGGCAAGCCCAACTGAGCT
>NZ_JCACCM010000034.1:0-3454 GCF_059501405.1 Myxacorys sp. | reverse complement strand
AATCTGGTACTTTGTTCACGCCTATAACAAATCATTACTTCTGTAGGACTACCGAGCCTCGAAGATGAGATGGTCAGTGGTGCCCTGTTCACCCAAACTGGGTCAGCGTCCAATAGGGTGACACTCGATCACTTTTCCGAGCGATAATCGATGCAACGACGGCTGAGGGAAACCGTCCTAGACGTTTAATCTCGCCGCAGAGAGGGTTCATGAAGGAAGCACAGCCACCGGAATTGCATTATGTGTACATTGTTCGCTGTGCGAATGATTGCCTGTACACCGGGTATACAAAGAATGTTGAACAGCGGATTGCTGTTCATAACGCCGGCAAGGGTGGGCGATATACGAGGGCGCACCGACCTGTAGAACTCGTTGCGTCTTGGCGGTTCTCGACGAAACGAGCGGCGATGCAGGTGGAATATGCGATCAAGCAGTTGTCACGGCAGCAGAAGATAGCGATCTCCAAGAGTGGGGAAGTCCCGAAGTGGTCGTGTTATCAAGAAGCGGCGTTGCTGAAAGGGTAATGCTTGAATTGGCATCATAGAAGGATGAAATGTCCTGAATGTCCGTCCACTCAAACTGCTAAAAACGGCCATCGTCGCGACAGACAAGGCTACAAGTGCAAGCAGTGCGGTCGCCAGTTTCTTGAATTTTACCGTCCTTGGGGCTACTCAGATGAGGTCAAGCAAAGGACACCACCACTACGCTTCTCTCTGCCCTCATCTCTTCTAAGTCCCGGTAGCTCAAGGCATGGCGACAATACAGCTCACGTTGGGCAAGATGTAGGTCAGATTGGAAAATGTTGCCATTTGAAGGGAGCTTTGGAATCAACCACGAAATGTCAGATTTTCTCTCAGCAAGCCTTGAAATCCTATCACTTTTTGCAACGGAACCGTCCATTCTCAGGGTCAATGAAGAACGCTATTGCCGACTTTCGGAGTGAAGTCTCGACTCGTAAAGTCAAGGGGTGACCTTCCTTGTGCTATCCCAATTGATTCATTAAATGAATCGTTTGAGGAAATACCAAGGCATCGGGTGTTTCCCCTTGCATAAGATCGTTCTGGAAATGGATTTCTGTCCCATCGTGTGTGATCGTCTCTGCCGTTCAGGATGTCATTGCAATTAGGGCTATGATGGTCTTTCTGAATGCTTGGTTGGAAGACATAAACGGCTCTGCTAGAAACACCGTTCACCTCCCCGAATGGGGCATTCACGAGTAAGTAGTTCTCCGAGATTGCAACATTATTGCCGAATTCTTCTCCAACCTGTGGCGTTGGATTAAACAAAGACTGGACCAAAGTACCGCTCCCAGCATCGAAGACGTACGCGGCACCGCTGTCGATCGCGCCTGTGTCATTAAATCGAGATCCAATTAATACCGTATTGCCCTGAATCGCCACCGAATCTCCGAACCGATTATCTGGCGCTGCCGAAGGTTCCAAAAAAGTCTGGAGTAAATTGCCCGTCGTCGCATCGAACAAGTAGGCTGCACCGCCATTGCGGGCGGCAGTATCATCCAATTGGGAACCAATCAAAACTCGATTTCCAGCGATCGCGACCGAAATGCCAAAATAATCACCGGCATCAGGTGTTGGATTCAGAAAAGTTTGGAGTAAATTGCCCTTACGATCGAAGAGGTAAGCGGCCCCAGCATCAATTCCGCCAGTGTCATCGCCGTAAGCCCCAATCACAATTCTGTTACCGGAGACTGAGATCGCCCGTCCAAAATAGTCCTCTGGATCAGCAGTCGGATTACGAAACGTCCGCAGGAGTTGCCCTTGCTGGTTAAATTGATCAACTGCCCCTGCAAAATTATCAACGGAACCATTTCCCACTAAAAAAGTATTCCCTTGAATGGCAACTGCTTCACCAAAACCATTGATTGTGGTAGGGATAGGACTCTGAAACGTCTGGAGCAAATTGCCTGTCTTGGCATCGAACAAGTAGGCTGCACCATTCCGTAGCCCACCCCCGAACTCACCAATCAGAACTCGATCCTTAGAGAGTGCAACGGACGCGCCAAACTGATCTCCAAATTGGGTAGGTGTAGGTTGGAAAAACGAACGAACCAATGCCCCGGTATCAATCTCAACCAAATAAACACCATTACCACCGTCAACACCAGATTGACCATTACTAGAATTGATGAGTGCTAAATTACCATCAACGGCAATTGCATCTCCAAAAAAAATTCCTACCTCTGAAGTTGGACTGGGCAGGATCCGAGCCAGCTTGAAGGGTGATGCTAGATCTTCGTGTCTCCTCATATTCAGTTCCTCAAGTCAAAATCGTAAATCTAAAATTGTTTTCTTAGCGTATTAGTTAAAACTGAACGTTGTGGTTGCCGCCGCCTCTACTTAGAGCGAGAACTGGGAGCTAAGCAGCAAAAAACAGGCATAAAACAACCGTTAAGCAGATTTTTAAAAAACGCTTTTTCAGTTTCACCGTAATATTTCTAAAGTCGTCAGAGCTTATCTAAATACTACTGACACAGTTAATCTTTTCAAGTTTTATTATTTAAATCACATTGTTCTTAACAGTGATACTTGCATTTTTAGGTTCTGCGATATAAGCCTTTTTTAATGCGTATCGCGTACCTTGATCAGTGGTTATTACACAGTTTTGATACTGATGGGCGAATTATTTATTCATATCTGAAACCCTAATCTTGCCGTTTCTTGTCCTATAAAATTCAAACATTCGGTCTGCGGTTTCAATGAAGTTTCAAGGTTTACAGAGTGCTAAGCAATATTTCGCCAGCAGCATCAGTTTTGTAAAGTTTTGGCAGACTAAGAATAGGGAGACATTTTGTTAGGAGAAAATTAACTTCACTCATCCTCTCATCTGCCAACCTTTACTCGATTCAACGCATTTAAGATTGGACTTCTTGCGAAAGTCACAGAGCTCCCTCCAGAATAGGTTCGTCGATGCTCGCACGAGCTAATTCGTAGTTGCAGAGTCCAGCAATTAAACTGAAGCGTAAACCAAAGCGGTTGCGACGGTTGCGGTAGCGCTCTGATAGAATGCGCCAAACTTTGAGGCGACAGTTGACATGTTCGGCAATCACGCGCCGTCGTGCCAAGTCACGGTTGTACTGTTGGTCTGCTTTGTCCAAGGTTGCCTTTTTTGTCTTCTGCTTCGGGGTCTGGCTGTTGGAATGCAGGTTGAGAATGCCTTCGTAGCCTTTGTCAGCAATAGAGCCGTTTTAGCGTTAGCGGCAGTAGTTCTGAATGTGATCAGGCAGCGTCATCTCTGTAGCTAAACGCGGATCGGCAACGGGTTCTAAGGCCATTAATCGCAGGGGCAACTCACCTGCCCAGATCGGCAACTCATAGTCTGCTTCATCATCCACTGGAGCACCTGATCGCATCTTAGCGGAGGTTTCTGTGAGCGGCAGCGCTAATACCAAGTGGATCAATACATGCTACAGATAATAGCAGTCGCGTTTGAGGCA
>NZ_JCACCM010000033.1:0-3464 GCF_059501405.1 Myxacorys sp. | reverse complement strand
GACTCAACTTGACCAGACCCTACTCCTAGCGTCACTGCGTAAGTCCTGAGAATACGCGCACAATTTCTTGCTCACTGACGAGTTTTTGTTCCATTGGCATCACTGCTTGCACCACACCCCGTTGATGGGAGAACAACGACACTAAGCCCACAAAGTTCTGTTGCGATTGGTCGTAGTTGCTAACACTGCCTTTGATGCTTTTGCCGTCACAAGCAAACCACTCACCCGTCTCTACCTCATGCTGTAACTGTGCCCATTCGGTAAACACCTTCGCTAAAACGTCATAGTCCAACCCTTGCATGACTCGACGAAATGTCGAGTACGAAGGGAGCGGCATGTTTGAGGCGAACCCAAGTTTGCAGCAGATCTCTTTGCCATAGACTTCGACAAATTCTGCTAACGGACGATAGCCCCAGTACCCCATCATTGCACCAAGGATGATCAGCACCAACACCAGCCACAGGGGGTGACGCTGACCACGAGCTGCACGAAAGTCTGGAATTTGTTGCAGATGGGCAATCAAGCTCATGGGATTTAAGCTGAGCGACAACACCGCCTAGTTTAGCTTTTCTACACTGACAATGAAACAACCCTGCGGTTGACCGCTTCCTGGTTCCGCACCTGAGCCGATTCCAACCCGGTGTGCTGCTTACAAGCCTCATGAAAAACTTCACAAGCCAGCGATACGTCCAAGTTTCCATCACTCGTCCACTTTCCCAGTGCAGGGCATCGGTTAACAAGAATCGAGGCGCATCCTGTAAATCCTCCTGTTCATGAATCATCACGAGTCGCTTGCGTCCATACTTTTTCAGGCGCACAGTTTTGGTCAATGCCCAAATGACCTTCGTTTCTCCGTTGCGACCTCGCACTTGCGTTTTGCGGAAACTCTCAGGGTGCTCAGTTCTGAGCACCCGCTCCACAGCATCCACGCGCTGCCACTGGTCATTCCACAAGATGTGGCGTGAGCATTCAATCTCGCTGGTCCAATGCTTCCCAGATGCTTCAATCAGTTCTGTTAGTGCTCGTGTTAGCACTCCATTGTCGAAGGCATAATCCGCATTGGGAAAACGTCCTTCCGTCTCAATCTCTCGCACAATATCAACCGCTATCTCGGTACGTTTGCGATACTGCAATTGATGCTTGTGATCATGCAACAACTCCACCAATCGTTCTTGCAACTGCTCCATCGTTTCATAGTTCGGTCTCGCAGTCATCTTCAGATACCTCCGCTCTGCCTCTGAAAAATCCGGCACTTGCACCACTACTTCAATGCCATCAATCAGACGACGATTGGCTATCGTTGCTGTTACGACAGTCTGGAAGCAACTCATCCGCTGCTCAACATAATCATAACTACGCTTGACTCCGAAAATCCGCTCTCCCCGTTCATGATGCGTTAACGTCCAATCCAGGCTAACCACTTCCCGTCCCTGTCCCCGATGCTCTGCTGCCACAATCGTTCGATGCCGCGCCATCAACCCCTCACTATTCCAGCCTGCCTCAAATACCGCTGACTGCATGGCTCGACGACTTCCACCCGCTTCGCTCTGTACCCATTGTCCATAGATCCCTTGTAACGTCTTGTTCTCGCTCAACAACAATCCCGTCACATACCGACTCACCCACTCAAATCCCTCCGCTCGACAAAACAGGTCGCGGTATTTCCCGAATTGCACGGCTATCATGGGTGGCACGTCAACAAATGGCAGCATCAATCCTGACCCAGCAACGCTCCTCACTTTTTCAAAAACTCTTTTTTCTTTCCGGGTAACTTGCCAAGTCGTGACAGTCAGGCAATGCAGTGACAAAGACAGGTAGAAGGCACTCCAACTTGAGGTCACACGCATTGTCGAGCTAGAAAGAAAAAGACACGCTGAAACCATTCTGATTGTGAACGGGAGTGGACAAGCGTGCCGAAAAAAATTGAAACTTATCAAATTCGAGTGTACATAAACGCACGAACAATGGGTTTGACGCAAGTCGAAGCTGCAAGTCTGGCTGGATTTTCAGAACGTACTGGACAACGCATCAAAACGGGCGACCACCGACCGAATCGAGGGCGAGTGCGCGAACACGTACCCGTGTAGCGAAGCTAGTGGCGAAGCACTCCTGATCCGTTGGCTGGGGTGTGGGAGACCGAGTTGGAACCGATGCTGAAAGCCACTCCTAGTCTTCAGCCGATGACCTTGTTTGAGTGGCTGCAAGAACGCTATCTAGGCAAGTATCCGCAAGTGCTACGCACCCTGCAACGACGAGTGGCAGCGTGGAAAGCCTTACATGGCGATGCCAAGGAGGTGATGTTTGAGCTATGCCATGAACCCGGCATGATGGGCTTGTCGGATTTCACCGAACTCAAAGGGATTGAGATTACCATTGCAGGCAAACGGGTAAGAGAACAGGGTTCTCTTTTCTCTGAGGGTAAAACGAATGGATTACGATAGGATGACTTGAGCCATATCATGCAGAGATTCAAATCTCTGAGTCATCCACCAACTCCGCCCATGCCATCTTCCTTGGATCACCTTCCTCCGCCTTTGTGTCCGGGACTCGCTTTGACAGCTCTTGCTCCCATGCAGGATGTGACAGATTGGTTCTTCATGAGCGCGATCGCGGATTATGGCAGTCCCGATTATTTTTTTACTGAGTATTTTCGTGTCCATACCAGTTCAGGACTCAATCACACCACCCTGCGATCGATTACCGAGAACGTCACGGGTCGCCCGATCTTTGCTCAGATCATTGGCGAGAGCATTCCTGACCTTGTGCGTATTGCCCAAGAGCTAAGCCGCTACCCCATCGCAGGCATCGACCTTAACCTGGGATGCCCTGCCCCCAGAATTTATCGCAAAAATGTGGGGGGTGGTCTGTTGCGTGATCCTGAAAAGGTAGACCAAATTTTGGGCGAGTTGCGACGATCGATCGATGGGCTCTTGACCGTCAAAATGCGAATCGGTTTTGACAACACAGCTAACTTTGATCGTCTTCTTGATCTCATTAATCTGCACAACATCGACTTGTTGAGTTTGCATGGTCGAACCGTCAAGGAAATGTACCATAGCGCCGTCCATTATGATCTCATTGCCCACGCCGTACAACGGGTGAACTGTCCGGTCTTAGCAAATGGCAACGTCACATCCGCAGCCTCAGCTGCTGCCATCCTCTCCTGTACAGGAGCCGCAGGAGTCATGGTTGGTCGCGCGGCGATCCGCAATCCCTGGATTTTTAAGCAAATTCGCCAATACCTGAGCGGGCAGACGGTATCTACCATTACATTGGGGACAGTGCGCCACTATATTGAGCGATTGCGTCAAACAACCACAGGGCAGGCAGTACCAGAGCGGGCGCGCGTGAGCTATCTCAAGATGTATCTCAACTACATCGCTCAGAGTGTAGATGCCGCAGGCGCTTTTTGGTCGTGTTCTAGACATGGGGATTCATCAGTCAAACCGCCCGTCCAAATTCAT
>NZ_JCACCM010000032.1:0-3560 GCF_059501405.1 Myxacorys sp. | reverse complement strand
ATGGCAGAGAAATGAGTCTCGCTTAGACGGAATCCTGTCCCGCTTTATGCTGCTATCCAATGGCTCACACGGTGGGCTTCTGACCTTTATGCAGATAGAGTCAATGACCGCACTCAAAATCTTGTGCAACCCTCATTGCATAAAGCAGAATTTTGAGTTGTTGATCGCAAATTGTCTAATTCTTTAGCTTTGCTTCTAGCACGCTACAGAGTAGTGCGATCGTCGTCGTCTGGCTCAAAATCGAGGTGAGTGAGGTCGTGAAACTGAATTGCGCTTCGCAAACTCTCATCGTCCCAGTGGTCTGAATGCTCGATCCAGACAATAGTTTCTAAGTCGATTGAGACGTGAGTTTCCTGGGGGCAGTTTGGCGAGTGAAGGATTAAGCGGGCTAATTCTTCCTGCTGTTGTTCAAGGTCGCTTAGGGTCCGCAGTAATTCACGGCGTTGCTGCTCTAGAGCTTGAAGTTTGTCGAGCTGGTTTTTGAGTGGGGTCATGCGGCAACCTCTACAAATCGTTTCTCATCAAGCAGGTCTTGGGCGTTTTCGGCTAGAAGTGGGTGATTTAGAACCAGGAGTTTGACCATTTCGGCAGCAATTTCTTCTGCTTCAGATCTCGTGCAAGGGTTGCCCTCAGAATCGCGAACCTGCTCAATCTTGAGGATGAGAAGACGTGAGATTTCTTCCATAGTTTGGCTCCAAAAGTGGGGTGAATAGAGAACACACGAACTGAGGCGAAGATTTAGCGGTGATACTGGCTCTTGCACTGATCGATCGCGGCTTGCCACCATGCAGCAGCAGATACGGGATCAACGCCGTTCGCTTTGTCCTTGCCGTACTGTGCGCCTGCCTCCTGAATGCACTGCTCGAAGGTTTGATGAGCGCGAGCGACAGAGGGAATGAGGACTGAAGCGGAAACGATCGCGGCGGTAACAATGGAAGCGATGATCTGACGTAGCATGATTGAGTCCCGAATTAGTAAGTGATTTAGGGGTGAGTGGGTAGCTGTCAGGGTTGAGCCAAGTGCAGCTACCCGTTTGATTAGAAAGGCAGAATTTTGTCTACGAGGTCAGATGATGCGGTGACGACCCACTGACCGTTACTGTCTGAGGTGAGGGCGATCGTTCCAACTGAATGCTCATTTTTGGCGGCTTGCCAGTAGGAGAGGTCAGCGAGGGCGCGAACTAGTAAAGAATGAGTGCGCTGATAGCTAAGGGCGGAGCTTTCCGCCCGGATGATGGTTTGCATTTCCGGGCGTGCTCCTTATGGGTTGGCGAGGCGCATCGCGTTGTGTCCTGCTCCGAAGCCTGCGCTGTAGTGAGCGTTGCCATCCATTGAGCCGAGCATTCCCCGTCTGTTGAAGCCGTCCCGATAGCCAGCGCTGTAGGCTTCATCAGGAGAAACGGTGCGAGCGCGGTTGAGGGCGCGATTTTTGCGGGGATCGGTTGATGTCCAGTTCAGGGCTCCATCACTGCCACGCTCATCGGTGGCTTGGGTTGCACGTTCTAGAGATTGTGTAATCATGGTGTTAGAAATTAAAGGTTTCGTAGAGAGAGCGGTTAGCTGTGGAAGGTGAGCCGCTTTCTCTATATCTATTAGTGTAGTCTACTAAACTACACTTGTCAATCAACAAACCAAAAATAGAGTTTGATGGACGTAAATAAAAGTTTGCTAGACCTCTTATGAGGCTTGACAGACTGTGAATGTCTGATAGATTTGTAGTGTTAAGGACTACAGGTGATAATCTATGGCGACCATGTTTCAGGTTCAGCCAGTGATTCGATGGAAATTGCGTGCTGTAATGGCAGACCGCAAGATGACAGCAACAAAACTAGCAAGTCTTTTAGAAGTCAACCGAGTCACTGTGTCTGGGTAGGCAAATTCAGACGCAATTCCTAACTTCAGCGACACAAACGACACGCTGAACAAGCTCTGCTATCACCTTAAATGCACTCCAGAGGAGTTAATTTATTACACTCGGGACGACTATCTAGAAGATAACTAGAAGCGCTAGAAGGTCAACCACAGCAACCGGGTGATCCGCCCACCGAGTAACTTCTAAAGCAGTCTCGCCTCACGGGTCAATTTCTAAACGGAGGTTTTATGAATCTCGCTATCGAACTCGAACAAGAAACCGATGAACGCTGGATTGCTGAAGTAACCGACCTTCCGGGCGTTCTCGTCTACGGCTCAACCCGCGACGATGCCCTTTCTAAAGCAAAAGCCCTAGCTCTACAGGTGATTGCCGATCGTCAACTCGCACCCTAACGGAGGCGTCCCATGACCCAAACCACCCTTACCCGACACCCGCCTGATCAACACATCGTCCTCTCCAATCGGACGTGGGAGCAGTTCAAGCTGATTCAAAAAGGCTTTGAAGATTCCCGTGGCGTCAGGTTGTTCTACTTTAATGGCAGCGTTGAAATTCTTATGCCCGGACGAGATCACGAGTTTTTTAGCCGAATCATCGGATTTCTGATTGGCATCTACTGCATAGACAAGAGCATCGAATTTGAGCCTACAGGGTCAATGACCCAAGAGCGTGAAGGGATCGCCTCTGCCGAAGCGGACGAATCCTACTGCTTTGGAAGCTCAAAACCGACTCCAGATCTCTCGATTGAAGTCACCTTTACCAGTGGCAACACGGGCAAGCTTGATCGCTATCAAGCCTTAGGAGTACCCGAAGTGTGGTTCTGGGAAGATGGTTTGTTTAGCCTCTATCGCCTGCGTCCATCAGGCTACCAGCAGATCTCTCGTAGCGAAATCCCTGAATTGGTGGACCTCGACATTGAGTTGCTGTCGCGGTGTGTTTTGATGGCTCAAACCTCAAGACTTGCGGCTATCTCAGAATTGCGTCAACACATCTGATCCACGAGCCGCGTTAATTCCCGTATAGATCTCGCCTCACGGAGCAATCATTAAATTTCTCGCTCAACAGCATCTCAAGTTGAGCTAAATTCTTTCGCTTAAAAACAAGAAAATCGCCCCTCTTTCGAGAAGCGACCTCAACCAACTGTTTAAACCATGGCCTTCTATATGGCGCTTTCGACGCCCCGACAAACAGCACAACAGCCATTATTATCACGAGCGCCGCCGCCTCACCCAGCCTTTCCAATCGGTGAAGATTGCTTTCTATCACGCTCCCACCACAAGGTCAGAAGGGCGGTTCGCCCATACCGTAACCGCAAAACCATGATTTACAACGACAGCAGCGGAGCAACTATGTCTCTTTCGACGCATCGACAATCATCGCCACAGCCAGCGTCACGAGTATTACCACGATCACCCAATTTTCCCAACGCGAGGGGTCGAAATACAGATGGCTCATGCAGGTCTCCTTCATTCACCGCCAGCAGCAGATGCTTCACTACACCGGTGCCCCGGAGCCAAGCTTCGCCTCCAGTGTCTACCGAAACCTTAATCGTTTGTGTATCTACTCGTACCTTCCATCAGGAACGCTGCTGGAGGTTCGCACTCTAACTTTAGAGATGCGACGAAGTCGTTTATGGCTCTTTCGATATCAGAACAAGTGCATAGGCAAACAGCCCTAGAGTCATTGCCACC
>NZ_JCACCM010000031.1:0-3564 GCF_059501405.1 Myxacorys sp. | reverse complement strand
GGGCATCAATTCTTGAAGCACTATCTGTAGCTGGACTTTAGAGATTTGGTATCAGTTCCACAAGGGCTTGATCATGAAGGGACTAATCATGGTGCTATAAGGTGAAAATCCTCAACAACATCCCATCCTTGAGCTGCAATCTTCCAAGTATCCTCATTTCTAACTAACAGAAATGCGCTGACATCTCGTGTGACAGTTTGCTCATTCTCAATCATTTCGCTGCCTGCGATCGTTACCGCTACTTGACCAATAACCCAAATTTTGGTCGGGCTAGACGTTATTTTAGTCACTGAATGTAAGAAACTTCCTTCATGCAATCTGTCTCGAACTTCACCTGCTCTTCAATAGTGACACCTGCAGCAAACATAGAATCATCAAAGTTGGCAATCGGATGGTTATTAGCCAGACGATGTGGCCAAGCTGGATTAGCAAGAGCACCAGTACCTAGTGCAACAAGATCAGCATGACCTTCCGTAAGTATGCGTCTTGATTCCTCTGGTTGATGCATTCCACCATTAGCAATGACGGGAAGTCCAGTAAGTATGCGCGCCTGTTTTGGCAGACTTTCACCTCGTTTGGTCAAGCAACCGTGATTAAAACCTTTACCTTCACTTGCAAAATGGATGTAATCTGCACCCGATCGCTTCACAGCCTCAAAAATCACTGCACCATCGTTCAGTCCATCAGGCCAAAGATAATCAAAATCGTTCACTTTACCTTGTGAAAGCCTTACTCCAACAATGAATTCATTGCCAACTACTTCGCGCACTTGACTGATAATTTCAGCGGTCAAGCGAACACGATTAGCCAGACTTCCACCATAACTATCTTTACGCATATTGGTATATTCCGTAAGGAATTGATCGAGCAAATAGCCGTTAGCTCCATGAATTTCTACACCGTCGAACCCAACCTCTTTTGCCGCAAGAGCAGAATGAACAAAACCTCTAACTGCTTCCTCAATCTCCTCAAGGGTCATAGCTTTTGGCATAGGAAAAGATCCTGTCTTTACACTGTAACCTTCAAGCATCTTTCGCAAAGGCTGAATGGCAGATGGACCTCGTGTATCATCAAGGTGTTGAGACAGTGCCCCGCCGTGCATCAATTGCAGGTAGATAAATCCACCCGATTCATGCACTGCCTGAACCACCTTGCGCCATCCTGCCTGTTGTAGCCTTGATACTATTCCTGGCTGATTTGGATAAGACTGAGAAAAGTGGCTGTCGGTGTAAGTACCTTCACTGATAATCAGACCAAAGCCACCTTTTGCGTAGCGGGCATAGTATGTTGTCATAGCCTTAGTTGCCACACCGTCCCCTTTTGTGCTGACACGGCTCATGGGAGCAACAACAACCCTATTAGATAATGCAAGCACGCCAAGTTGGAATGGTTTGAGGGCTGGATGATCAGCAGTTCCACCGATCGAAAATCTATTAGCCATGATGCTTCTCCTGATAAATCGTTGAGTTTGCTTGAAGTCGGGAAGATTAACTGTTTTGAGTGCCCAAAAAATTCCAGCAGGCTCTATAAAGTGCAACATTCGCTGCATTTAGAAATAAAATCGTTTTGCTTGCTAGAAATTTGAGAAGACTTTCCCAAACGCTCTATCTAGATGAGTTTTAAGCAGGCTCTTGAGTGCGTGAAAAAGTTTTTGATTTCCTTAATACAAACGATAACAAGGAGCAAAAGGAATTGCAAATTCAATTAATTCACGTTTAAGATGAGGAAAACTCATCTACAACCTATGCGATCGCTTCCCTCACTCAATGCTTTGCATACCTTTGAAGTTGTGGCTCGACATCTGAGTTTTCAGCTAGCGGCTGAAGAACTGAACGTGACATCAACCGCTGTCAGCCATCAAATCAAAGTACTAGAAGATCAGTTGGGAGTCCTCCTATTTCGCCGTCATCCCCGTCCTCTAACGCTGACAGAGGCGGGACAGCTCTTGTATCCGGCAGTGAGCCAAAGCTTGGATATGGTTGCAGCGGCGGTATCTCGCCTAAAAAAAGTGCCAGAATCCACAACGTTAACAGTGAGCGTAACGACGGTGTTTGCAGCTAAGTGGCTGGTTCCTCGTTTATCTGACTTTCAACGAACTTATCCTGAAGTTGAGCTTCGACTACAAACCTCAAATGATGCAGTAGACTTACATCGGCAAACTGTTGATTTAGCCATTCGCTACGGTAGAGGCAGTTATCCAGGATTAGTCGTTCGCAGGCTGATGTCTGATGTATTCATGCCTGTGTGTAGCCCACAGTTAATGGATAGCAAGCATCCAATTAGAAAACCAGATGATTTATTACATCATCCGCTGTTACATTTCAAGTGGATTCACTTTGGAACAGAAGCCCCTGATTGGGAGAATTGGTTTAGAGCCGCTAGGCTGAACATCCTTGATTCAAAGCACAGACTTGAATTTAACGAAGAAAGTTTGGCGATTCAAGCGGCGATCGCAGGTCAAGGTGTCGCTTTATGCAGCAATATTCATGTTGCTGATGATGTAGCATTGGGCTTTTTAGTGCAGCCCCTTAATCTGTCACTGGATGGTTTTGATTATTCAGCGGTGTATCTAGAGAAGCACCCCAAAGAAACGCTGATTCTCAAGTTTGTAAGCTGGTTAGTCGAAATGGCTGGTACTTTCTCTCACCCTAGAGCGTTGGAGTAGAGTGGATCGAAAGTGTCAGAGTTGAAGCTTCACAAGGTCTAAAAACAAGGCTGTATTGACAAGAAAAGGAATGCTTCCTGAATCCTTTCGGTTAAGCGGATTGGAACATCGCTTCTAACGCCTGCACTCGCTCAACAAACCCACTTCGTCGCATAGATAGACACACGAATTCTGTCATTCGCGAACGGGGGCGCAAAAACTGCCGTACTTCCTCAAATGCCGCGCAGAATCGTTTTGCTGACTCAAACGCTCCAAACCCCAGCATCGAGTAGTAGCGGTGCTTGATACCGCGATGGTCTTGCTCAATCGGATTGTCCAAGCAAGTTCCTGGTTCATGCGTCACCGCTTCACCTAGTTCTTCTGCAATCGCGCGCGGGTAAGATGCTAGTCCATCCGTGACAACTCGATTTGGCGGCACTGGCGCGATCTCTAATGCTCGTGCAAAAAAAGCTTTCGCTGATTCCATATCTCGCTTTTCCCGTAGCAAGGAATCCACCAAATTGCCGTCTTCGTCCATGGTGCGATACAGGTAGCACCATCTACCTTTGACTCGAATGTACGTTTCGTTTACATACCAAGTTCCACCCATCGTTCCCGTGCGGTTTGTCCGCAGTTGCTCGGCAAGCCGAGGCGCGAACCGCTCTTCCCACTGCCGCACTGTTTCGTGCGTGAACTCGAACCCCCGCAGCAAGAGGAATTCTGCCACGTCGCGCAGGCTCATCTTGTAGCGCAATCGCCACACCAACACCTGAAACACGATATCAGTCGGCACTTCTAGAAAGTTGAACTGCGTGCCTGTGCGTTCATTAAAGCTCGACAGACATGCCCGACAATAGAACGTGTGATACCAAATTAAAAAATCTCGGCGACAGATAGGGCATTTAGGATAAAACTAAAGC
>NZ_JCACCM010000030.1:0-3596 GCF_059501405.1 Myxacorys sp. | reverse complement strand
TGAATTTGGACGGGCGGTTTGACTGATGAATCCCCATGTCTAGAACACGACCATCGTTGGCACAGTTGTTCTCGGTAGCGTTTTGCACTCAGTTCATATTGCTCGGGATTAGAGTGTCCTCGAATCGGTTCGAATGCGGGTAGAAATCGTTGGGCTTGTCTGAACAATTTGAATCGTCGCATTCGCCTTTCTTTGACTCTTGTCGGTTGAGATGCTGTCGATGCTCTACCTGCTTCATTACCTGTTTCTTTGCTGCCTCATAACTCTTGAGCTTGTCGGTGACGATCCTTTGGAGCTTCGCTTTGCGAATCACCCGTGGCACGAACCCTTGTTTCTTAAGGAGTTTGCGAAAAAAACGCTTCGCTGCATCCGTATCTCAATGTCGTTGCAGCAGGACATCCAGCACGGTTCCTGCTAAGTCCACCGCTTGCCACAAATAATATGGCTGCCCTACCTGCTACTTTCACAACTATCATCGGATTGCCATTGAACCGGAGGCAAGCAGGCTGAAACATAAATTCAGCAGAACACCCAACCTTGATCGATCTGGGGCCAGGTACTTTGCCGATAATCCAATTCAGGCGTGTTCGCAAATTGCGAGACTGTCAGGGTCTCCCCGTCTCGAACCCATCCTACCTGGTGTGCATGTTGTTAGGTTCGGCTAAAATCGGGACTTCTCCTGGCATAGCCACTGCTGTTGGGGATTAGCGATAACAGTTGATCTGCTGAATTAGCTGCTGCCGGATCGTTAAATTCTGCACCGTTTGAGCAATCTGCTGTGCTTGCGAAACTTGAGAAATCTGGGCGTATCTCAAAGCGATCGCCATCAAGAAACTCCCCCGATCTTCTTCATCCTCAACGACCAGTGAATTCTCACCACCCCGTATCGTGATCGTTCGTGACTCATTACCTGGAATGGTACGAGCAACTTGTAATGCCTGGTTTAACACATTCGTTGCCTGGGTTGATTCACCCAACTGGATATAGCGATCGACAAGAGCTAAGAACCAGCGAGTTTTGGAAGCAGGATTATCCAATCGATTGAGAACAGTGAGTATCGTTGTGAAATCCCCTGCATTGATTGCTTTTTCCATCACCTCATTTAGCTTTGCAAGTCGCTCAGAAGAGTCTGGAATTGCCTCCGCAACTTGAATGGCAGCTTGATACCGATTGGCAAAAGTTAATTGTTCAGCAAGGGTTCTCAGGATGTAGGAACGACTGGAGATGTCTTTGATCACTTGTGTCACTGTAATGGTCTGGTTGAATAATTCTGTAGCTTGCTTTGGCTGCCCTGCGGTCAGGTAAGCTTGGGCGATCGCTCCTAGCGTTCCGCTTTTGGTGTTAGCGTCGTCAATCTGATTTGCGAGTTGGATTGCTTGATTGAATAAGGTAGCCGATCGCTCAGTTTGTCCAGACAGGTTTGCTTGTGCTGCAATAACAGCTAACATACGCGGCTGAAAGCTGGGATCAGGGTCCTCTTGCTGAGCAATTTCTAATGCTCGATCCAATGCGTCCGTCCGTACCAATTCTCGTAAAATGGGAGAAAGCAAGCGTTCACGCCAACTGGCAAAACTGGTTGGAATTTGCTCTGTAATCTGCAAAGCAGCATCATAACGGTTCGCAGCAATTGCGCGTTCTGCGATTTGGGTTTGTACTTCAACGCGATCGATCGGGACTTCTGCTTGTGGTTGAATCGTTTGGGTAATTCGCAGCGCATAGTCATAGCGTCCGCTTTGAGTCGCTTGATCGATTAGTTTTTGTCTTGCCGTGTTGCGGTTACTTTCTTCGGAAATCGATCCTAATACTTTGATCGCCTGCTTTAAACGAGTTTCAGCCCGATCATCCTGACCGGCTTTGGCATAGGAAAGTGCGATCGCACCCAAGACTGGAGCTTGCACAGCAGGATCAGCGATCACTCGAATCGTTTCATCTGCCGTTGCCACCAATCCACCTGCTTCAACATAGCGCATTGCCGCATACGCCATCACTTCGTTGGCGCTCTGCATCGATCGCGCCATTGCAACGGCCTCTGCATAAAGCTGATTGGCTCGTTGTGGCTGTTGAGCCGTTAATCGTCCCGCGATTGCTGCTAGAGCAGTTGCTTTTTGATCAGATTGTCGAACAGTTTGCAGTACGTCTAGCGCGCGATCGAACTGCCCCGTTTCACCATATTTGTTTGCGATCGCTAGCATCGCAATAAAGCGGGAATTGGGTTCCTGAATTAATCGGGCGATTGATAGGGCACTCTCGAGATCAGCAATTTGTATGTAGAGGCCGACAATACGGGCGAAGGCTCCAGCTTGACGGTAAGGATTAGAATGGCTGATTGCTTGGGCAAGTTGCAGCAATTGGGTCAGAATGGAGGCTGCAACATCAGGCTGTCCTGCCCGAACGTAAGCTTCTGCAATATTGCTCAATGCGATTGTCTTAAGCTCTGCCCCTTGAATCGTGTTGCTGGCAGCAACAGCCTCTCCAAGAATGCTCATGCTGCGATGGGTCTGTCCTAACTGGCTGAAGTAATTGGCGATCGCGATGAAGGTACGGGTTTTAGATGCACTGTAGCTAGTGCTTACCGTTCGAGTCACTTCGATTGCTAGGTTCAGCACTGCCTCAGGTGCTTGTGGACGGTGCATCGGTACAGCTTGAACTAATCGCTCTAACGGACTGGTATAGGCGACATTCGCGCCCATACTCCCAATCAGTCTTTCTAACCAATCGATCTTGGCAGAGGAATTTGGCATCGCTTGGATTCGCTGAAGCACCCGAACGAGCAATTGGGAAGCACGGTCAACCTGTCCATTGGCGATTGCCTGCTCTGCCTGCCCAAAGATGGCATTTAACAGTGCGCCTTCGGTTTGCTGTCGTTCTGTCTGGCAGTTCAGGGCCGATGAGGTGCGGGCAGCTTGCGCCAGGATGGATGGAGCGGCATCTTCAGAGTGTGCTGCTACAGGGAACTGCGAAGCAAGCGAAACGCTCAGACACAAGAGCGCACTCATTCTTCCTAAAATGTCGGCTTTGAATTGAACCACGGTTTTATGATCGTCGGTAGATTGGGAAGACATGAAAGAAGACGTTATTGCATCGATACTAGGTTTCGCCCATTCACAAAACATTAAGGAGTAAGCTGCCAAACGCGAATGATGTCACCCTCTTCATCGGTGTTGAGGAAAAATCGACCATCGGGGCTAAAGCGCAAAAGTTGACGACTGAGAGAGTTGGCAGGTAGGTTATGCAGCAATCGGTTGGTGTTGAGGTTCCACAAACGAATGTGGTTGTAGTAACCGATCGCTAGCACTCGACCATCGGGACTCATGGCGATCGAGCCAGGTGAAATCCCTCGAAATAAGGTGCGGTTGAGCCGTCCCGTTCTGGCATTCCATTGTTTAACAGAACCATCACCGTAAGCGACAATGAGGGATTCAGCATTAGGCGTTAGGGCGATCGCCACGGCTCCAACGGTAGAACCAGTGGGTAGAGTCATGACCACTTGCCCGGTGCGAAGATTCCAAACTCTACCCGTCCCATTCATGCTGGCAGATGCTAGTGCAACTTTAGGAAACCTGTTTTGTCAGTGGGTCGAGTAAGGGACAATCGAA
>NZ_JCACCM010000029.1:0-3631 GCF_059501405.1 Myxacorys sp. | reverse complement strand
AGCGAGAATAACTATATGTCTTCTAGATTAAGCTATTGCCGATTAAGTCTAATGAGTCCAGCCTTGATTTCGACACTCAAATTGGAGCGAGTAAAGAGAAGAACCTTAATTCAACACAACAAAATTAAGGTTCCGTAATCTCACAAGGACAAGCAGGCGTGCAACTCCTATATTTCCGTAATCTTTCTTGTCTAGAAACGTTGATTCAGCCTAGTGCCAGGGCAATCTTTGTATAACAACAGGCGGTTTTGTAATTCTTTACAGAATTAACCGCTTATAGACGAGTTCTTTTTACGAGGAATAGGGGTTGTAATGCGAATCCCTGACAGGCTATTTTGTCGGTTAGATGGTCTAACAGTTGAGGCACGAGAACAGCAACGTCTGTCTGTGCTAACGGGCCTAGGCTTACTAGAGCCTGAAACTGTACCAATTTTTGAAGAAGCGGCTCAGACGGCGGCTCACTTTCTCAATGCCCCCATCTGCCTCTTGACGTTAATGGATCAAGAGCGTCTGTGGTTTAAATCCGCCGTTGGGCTGTCTCGTCTGGGCTTAATGAATGATTTAGCCCTGTCGCGCCAATTGCCCCGCGAGGACTCGTTCTGCGTCAATGTAGTTGATAGCCATCAAATTCTTGCGATCGACGATACATTCGCTGATGTAGCGTTTGCCAACAGTCTGTTGGTGCAGTACGGCATTCGGGCTTATCTAGGAGCGCCTTTGCTCACAACAAGCGGCAAGTGCGTGGGTACTCTAGCCGTCTTTGATCTGTCGCCGCGCAATTTCACAGAAAAAGATGCTGAGTTTTTAATGCTCACAGCGCGATTGAGCATGAGTGAATATGAGCGACAGCACGCTCTGAAAGCTGACGGCAACAAATCGACAAAAACGCAAGATGCCTTGTCGATCGCACCAACTAGCTCCGTCAAATTTGAACTCCTCGCTCACCTCACTCAAGAACTCCGCACCCCTCTAACCTCAGTGATGGGAATGGCAAGCGTTCTCAATCGCGAGATTTATGGACCGCTCACCAGTAAGCAAAAAGAATATTTAGATATCATTCATCACAGCGGGCAATACCTTTTATCTTTAGTGAAAGAAATCTTGGAACTCTCCCAGCTTGATGACAGCAACAGAAGGTTAAATCTGTCATCTGTGAATGTTGAAATGCTATGTCAGCAGGCGATTAGCACGTTAGAGCAAGCCGCCAATCGCCGGGAGCAGCAGATTCGCCTCTCGGTCGAACCGGGAACGCGGCTATGGCTGCTTGATAAAGAGAAAATTCGTCAGATGCTGTATCACCTGATTTTCAGCGTGATTCAAGCTTCGAATGCAGGTAGCATTATTCGGCTTCATGTGTCTCACAAAAGTAGCGGACTCCGCTTTACGGTGTGGGCGTCTCATCCGTGTTTAGGTGATGGAGCAGGATATGCTGATAGCTATGTATCATCCTCTCTGCTGAGTTTAGAATACGCTGGTAATGGCAACAGCAACGGTAGTCGCAGTTCGGTTTCTAGCTTGATTCCTGTGACAACAATTGTTGATTCTGAGATGGATTTGGAGGTTCCTGGCGCAGAAGAGTTGCGTAAGAATCTGGGCTTGCTTCTCAGCCGTCAATTAGCTGAACTGCACGGTGGACAAATTTTAATTCAAGGCGTCTCAGAACCGGGCTATCGCTACGTGATTACAATTCCTAGGCTCAATCAAAATTCCTAAGCAATTGAACAACTGGTGTAGTGCACGATCGCGGCGATCGTAGATTCACTACACTAGGTTCATCACAAAATAGATCCACTAGTACACCTCTGATCAAAGTCTCAACCAGTCTAGGCTGCATTCAACTACAAACAATTGCTTAGCGGCTCCTTCAGAGCACCGCCCTGCCTTAATCACAGCATTTTCTACAGATACGTCTACAAATACAACTGTACAAACTACGCCCTACAACTGACATTTTCGCGGATAATGACCCTAGCCTAATTCTGCCTTGGGCGATGGTGTTTTGAAGCATGGAAATCCGCGTATGAATTCCGTTTGGCAACAGGTGACCTTGGCATCTCTGCCGCTGCACCAGTGGCGAGGAGCGAGTTATCTGCATCGCATGGTTGGGTCACTACGATCGTGGCGCAAACAAAGTTTTCTCGTGCAGTGGGCAGACCCCATCGGCGTGGGAATTCTCAGTGCCCTGCTTGGGGTTACACCATTTGTTTCAACTGAGCTAATCGGTTGGATACTGGGCGCGTGTGCGGCGTATTGGGTTTTGTTGACTGTGACCGATGACCCTTCTGAAGGACACCCTAGATTAGGGCTGACGCCGATTCATCTGCCACTCGTGGTCTTTTGGGGCGTTGCCGCTGTTTCTGCTGCCGTAGCGCAGGGTAGAGCCATTAAAGTGGCGGCGTTTATTGGGTTGGCAAAGCTGAGCTTATATTTACTGCTGTTTGCGCTGATGGCGAGAGTGTTGCGATCGCCAAGGCTGCGGTCGTGGCTAATCGGCGTCTATCTTCACGTGGCGCTGATTGTGAGTGGCTATGGGCTACGGCAATGGTTTTTTGGGGCCGATGCGCTGGCAACGTGGGTCGATCCAGAATCTCCATTGGCGAAAACGACACGTGTGTATAGCTTTCTAGGCAATCCGAATCTATTGGCAGCCTACTTGATTCCCGCGATCGCGCTGAGCCTCGTTGCTATTTTTGCTTGGCGCGGCTGGTTGCCCAAAGCGTTGGCGATGATTATGACGATCGCAAATACAGCCTGTCTGCTCCTGACTCAGAGCCGCGGCGGTTGGATTGGACTGGCGCTGATGGCGCTAGTATTGTTTGTCATGCTGCACTACTGGTGGAGTCCATACTTGCCCAAGTTCTGGCGATATTCTGCACTGCCAATTCTCTTTTTAGGCTTGGCGAGTGTGCTGGTACTGGGCATGCTCTTCGTGCCAGCCTTTCGGTACCGAGTCTCCAGCATTTTTGCAGGGAGTGGTGATAGTAGCAATGCGTTTCGACTGAATGTATGGGCAGCCGTTTGGCAAATGATTCAGGACTATCCAGTTCTAGGAATTGGTCCTGGCGATCAGGTGTTCAAGAAAGTTTATCCCCTCTATCAACGCCCTCGCTTTACTGCCCTCAGCGCCTATTCCATTTTGCTAGAAGTGACGGTTGAAATGGGCTTTATTGGACTATTTGCCTTTCTGTGGCTGCTGCTGGTGGCGTTTAATCAAGGGGCAGTGCAACTGAAGCGGCTGAGAGAACTTGGCAACCGTGATGCCTTTTGGTTAATCGGAGCCGTCGCGCTTGTCGCTGGCATGGTCGGACATGGGTTGGTCGATACAGTCTGGTATCGTCCAAGTGTCAATGTTTTGTGGTGGTTTGGACTTGCTTTAGTTGCAAGCTTTTATACGTATCAGCAGCAGCTTTCTCGGCCAGAGGAAACTAATAGTTGAAGTAAGTCTAGTTAAAGTAAATTGTTTCGCGCAATGCACCTGGAGACCTCCTGAATAAATTTAGGGGGTCTTTTCGTTAGGTCACACTTTTCGTTAGGTCACAGAATCATTAAGGATAGAATCGTCTGGGCGGTAAGCTCAGGAGCTGCTTGACTGACAAAACTAACGGGGAAGGGAGGCAGAGCCCTCGGTAGA